>NZ_JAZHFU010000020.1:0-55496 GCF_036541465.1 Bacillus sp. CFBP9009
TCAATCCCAGGATAAAGCTCTGAAGCCTTTAATTCTATTAATATTCCAATTTTCCCGTGGTAACGATCAAGAATCTCATCAAATGTTGGGATTTGCTCACCAGCAAATTGCTCACCTTTCCAGCTGCCTGCATCAAGGCTTCTTAGTTCTTCAAACATGAAATCACCAACTTTTCCAGTTCCATCAGTTGTACGATCAACTGTCGTATCATGGATAAGTACTAATTCTCCATCCTTGCTTCTTTGAACATCAATTTCAATATAATCTGCCTTCATTTCTACTGCTTTATCAAAAGCAGCAATCGTATTTTCAGGTGCATATGCCGATGCACCACGATGGGCAACATTATCAACCTTTCTTAAGTCTCCTATTGTTTCTGCTGCAAAAGCTTGACTTAGTGGACTGAATAACAAAGTAAACGCTACCCCGGCACCTGCTAATAATTTTTTGTTCATGTTCTCCATCTCCAATCTAAAATATGTATACAACTATAATTATAGAAAAGAAATGTTGAAGCATTGTGTTTATAATGTATTGGTTTTATATGTTTAAGATCCTTTTTGATTTTTCCAAGTTAAGGAATAATCAGCTTTTGTTAGTATAATATTTAGTTTTCTTTTTTTTACTTTGAACTATTGCAGATGAAATGCACAAAGATCCAGAACTAAAAGATGTTTTTGGTTGGGCACTTGTTACTCCTATACTGAACTACTATCGTCTAGTTATTACACGTCCTGACTGGGATTTAAATAATGTACCAATGCCATTAAGGAACTATCTTGAAACTATGGGTAAAGACATGGATGATCGGTTAGCAAAAATTGAACTTCCTACGGACTTTGAATCCTTAACACTAGAAGAGGCGTCAATTGTACTAGCTACAATACTTCGTTATGTCTTACGCTCTCCTTCAGCTCGTGCTAAGTATTTATAAGATCTTACAAAAAGAGGGGTGCTCCCACTTTCCGGAGACGGACAAAGTCTTATTTTAGCTAACAGAAACTTAACAGAGTTCAAAATCTCACTTGAAGAACGTACTTTGATTGTGGGATCGGGAATAATTAAAAAAGAAGGAACTGCAGATATAAAGGGGATGGGAAAGGTTGTTTCCTTATCACTAACCGAACAATACCGTAATTCCAAAGGATTACCACTATGTTCCAATTATAAGGGTTCAAAGCTTACTAGTGGATCCTCTAGATCATTATTAGGTTGCTTTATTACTACTGCAGTAAAAGGCGGTTCTAATTCTCCGGAGATCCGTTTTCTTAGAGAAATTCGAGAAAATCAATTACTTCGTACACGCTGTGGTGGTCAGTTTTTTGGCACTTTCTAACAACATTATTACCGATTTAGTCCAGCTATTGCAGATGAAATGCACAAAGATCCAGAACTAAAAGATGTTTTTGGTTGGGCACTTGTTACTCCTATACTGAACTACTATCGTCTAGTTATTACACTTCCTGACTGGGATTTAAATAATGTACCAATGCCATTAAGGAACTATCTTGAAACTATGGGTAAAGACATGGATGATCGGTTAGCAAAAATTGAACTTCCTACGGACTTTGAATCCTTAACACTAGAAGAGGCGTCAATTGAACTAGCTACAATACTTCGTTATGTCTTACGCTCTTCTTCAGCTCGTGCTAAATATTTAGAAGATCTTACAAAAAGAGGGGTACTCCCACTTTCCGGAAACGAGCAATCTCTTATTTTAGCTATTAGTTACCTAACAGAGTCCAAAATTTCACTTGAAGATCGCATTAAAATTTTGGGACCAGTAATTAACAAAGAAAGAGCCGACGAAAAAGGTAATAAAAAGACGAACAAAATAAGTAAAAACAACCACCCCCAAAACGAGGAAACTGAGCAATTTGCTCAAAAACTTTGTTCTGGGGGTATTCTTTACTCTTAACTTGATGGGCATGTGGGTAGGACCCCAATAAGAAAAGAGCCAGTAATAGCAGCCTTTATCTTTGCCTACCTATAGATCTTTTTGATTAACATTTAGTTCAATCAAATTACCATCTGGGTCGGCACAGAAAATTTGTGCGAATCCACTTTTCCCATATGGTTTTTCAAGAATTTCAACTTCATTCTGTTTTAACCATTTAAGAGTGTCATAGTAGTTCTCAACTCTAAGGGCAAAGTGACCTTCTCTGCTGGATAAGCTTTTATCCTTACGAATCGTCTGTGAAGAGGGGGCGACTATCAAGTGAAGTTGATGTCCCTCTATTTCATACCAGGCACCTGGAAAATCAAAATCAGGACGCTGTATTTCTTTTAAACATAAAGTTTTACTATAGAATTTTTTTGCTCTTTCCAAATCTGTCACAGTAAGACTTACATGATGGAGGCATTTATATTTAATCAAAACCTTCACTTCTTTCATTTCAACTAATTTATTTTTTCCTTAGTCGTTTTGTTGCTAAGATAATCCTTCGCACAGTATTTGGAGCTTGATCAGTTAATTTTAACAATAAATTTGAACAAAAAATACACAAACATGGTTGGACAAAAGGCGACTGAATAGCTTATGCCTAATAAAAGGGCTCCTAATCTCCCTTCTGAATGTTGGATTCCCCTCCACCGCATTCTTGGTTATGATTTATTCAACAATAAAGAAGATCGAGATTTTACTCTCGATCAAATAAGATTTCGACTACCAACTGAAGTCATTAATAATTATGTAAAAAACCATGTGCAGAAACCTTTATTAAAGTCTCTGTACGAAGGTTTTTTGTATTGATTCGTTCGTGTATGTTGTTTTTCTACCAGAGTGCTGTCTGGAACAATCTCTTCTTTCGACATTACTCGGAACTAACCAATCTCTTCTGTTTTTGCAAAAATGATTTTTCTACTCGATAGACTCCTTGATTTCTCCATCGTTTTTCAAAGCTGTATTTTTCATATAGTTTTTTACCCCACTCATACATAGACTCTAGTATGGGCATCAGACTTTTTCCCTGTTCTGTCAGTGAATACTCTACTTTGGGTGGAACAACGGGATAGACTTCCCGATGAACAATGAGGTCATCCTCCAATTCTCGTAATTGGTTAACTAGCATTCTTTGGGTAATACCAGGCATAAGAGACTTAGACCTCTGTTCTACCTTTAAACTATGCCCTTAAATACTAGTTTGATCCTGTAAATAACCAAACTAGTTTAGTCTGTTTTTTTAAATTCAATATAGATTAGATCAGATCAGATTGTATTGGATTATTATCCGTATTATTATTTGGAACCATGGTTTATTCCTTGTATTAATAAAATGTGTTTACTGATAACTATCCCGTACTAGTTCAAAATATTGGAGAAATCTGAGCTGTCGGAAGAATTCCTATAAACGTTTTATTTATTTTAAAATCGACCTCGGTAGAATATAAATTTTATATGATATCCCAAAATAGATAATCACTCATTATTCATTTTAGTAGGATGTATTGTTCAAAATATCCAGGTCCACAGCTTATTATGTTTTTTACACCGCCGAGTTAAACACTTATGAAGACAGTGGAAGATAACGGGATTATCGACTCCCACCCACCAAAATAGTTGCGCGGGAATATAAAAGTGAGGGGACAAGTGTTACTCACAGCAGCCTGCCAGAACATCAAGAAGATTGCCACCCATCTATCCAAAACCCGTTCGTAAAAGTACACTTTACGAACACTTTTCGAGGATATAACAAAAGGTAAAGCCCATGGATCTAGACAGACCATGGGTTTTGTATTTCCTATAAGATAGCTTATGTTAACTATGAACTATATCATATCTAAATGAGTTATTTCCCAATGTTTATTCTTAATAAGTTGCTCTAAATTCTCTTTATCTCTTTTTTTAAAATAATTGGTAATTCCTTTATGATCTTCATTCATTTGCTCTAATACGGCAAAAAGCTTTTCTTCATTATTACTTAAATAAATTTGTCTAACAAAACTATTTTGTAAAGAATCAAGAAGATCTATTAATGTAGGATTATTGCATTTATCAATATATACTTTATGGAATTGATTTTGGTATTTTTGATAATCTAAATAGTTTTTTGTTGAAATTGAAAATTCAATTTTCTTAACCAAATCTTCCATACGTTCAATATCACTTTCTGTGATATGCTCTAAAGATAATGAGGCTGCTAAAGAATCTAATACACTAACAATTCGAAATACATCTAGCTTTTTTTTGGTATCAAGTTCTTTTACAATAAATCCTTTTCTAGGAAGATACTCGAGCAAATTGTCTGAAGCTAGTTGTATCAAAGCTTCTCTTACAGGAGTTCTACTTACTCCTAATTTTTCGCATAATACCGATTCATTTATCTTATGCTTAGGAAGTAGGGTTCCGTTCTGAATTCTTTCAGTTATATAATCATATACGAGATCTTTTAATGATTGATATCTATTTTTGATAGCGTTTCCTCCTAAGCCAAAAATTAATATTATATAGTATACAATATATAATTAGAAATTCTTGTCTTTAATATTAGCACCATCTTTTACAGACTTCAATATCTCTATTATTTATTATTATATTTAAGATATAAACCGACTCCTGCTTCCATTTTTATTTATGAATTGTTGTTTTAAGTGATTCAAGTTGATAAAACTTATAGCATTAGAAATAAGGCAGTTTAAAGAATTTTTAAGAATAAAATAATAAAGCATTGAAAAGTAGATAAGTTAATTGTATAATTCGGTATGTAAAATATTTTCTGACTATTCTGTACTATATACAATATACAATATAAAGTATATTTTCTGCATTTGTTTTAAGTTTTTTAAACTATTTGTATTTGATACCTTAATGTTAAGAAATAAACCCAAGAAAACATTAGGTAAAAACTGTAATGTGGAAGGGGGATTTTTTTTGGAGTATAAAATATACAATATATTATATACAAAATAAAATTCAAGTTTCAACAAGACCATTTTTACAAAGTTATAAAATTAGAGGTGAGAAAAATATGAGTGAGAATAACTTTAAAGATGTGCAAGATGGAACAAAAGCGGTATGGGCAGGAGAAAAAGAATCTCTTGCTTATAATGCAACCCAAGTTCCTGTAGTTCTTAGTGTAGCCTACAATTACGATGACGTAGACGAATGGCAAGAAGTTGCCCTTGGAAATAAACCTGGTTATACCTATAATCGAATGGCAAATCCAACTGTTCAAGCTCTGGAAGAAAAAGTAAGGATACTCGAGGGGGCAGAGAAAGCTGTAGGTTTTTCATCAGGAATGGCTGCTATTAGTAGTACATTATATACATTTCTAAGGCCAGGAGATCGGGTTGTATCAGTCAAAGATACTTATGGAGGAACCAATAAAATTTTTACTGAATTCTTGTCCAATCTTGATGTCGATGTGACATTGTGTAATACCGGAAACCATAAAGAAATTGAAGCTGAAGTGGTCAAAGGGTGTAGAGTGCTATATTTAGAGTCTCCTACTAACCCTACTATGAAAGTTACTGATATTGAGAGGATAGCAAGAGTCGGAAAATCAGTGGGTGCATTAGTTATCATAGATAATACGTTTGCTACTCCAATTAATCAAAATCCTCTTCAATTAGGAGTTGATATTGTAGTCCATAGTGCAACTAAATTCTTAAGTGGACATGCAGATGCATTAGGTGGCATAGTATGTGGCTCTGAAAAATTAATGAAAAAAGTCTATCATTATCGTGAAATTAATGGAGCAACTATGGACCCATGGTCAGCCTACCTTATTTTAAGAGGGATGAAAACGTTAAAGCTTCGTGTACGGCAACAAGAAAAAAGTGCAATGGAAATTGCAAAGTATCTTCAAAAGAAAAAGCTTGTTGACGCAGTTTATTACCCGGGTTTGGAAGCGCATTCACATCATGATATCGCAAAGAAACAAATGAGAGGGTTCGGTGGGATATTAAGTTTTGTATTAAAAGATGAAATGAAAGCAATCAAAATTTTATTATCAAAATTAAAATATGCAAACAAAGCTGGAAACCTTGGAGCCGTTGAAACTATATATGGGCCTGCAAGAACGACTAGCCATGTTGAATGTACTATTGAAGAGCGTAAAGCCCTTGGTATACCAGAAGGTTTAGTTCGTATCTCTGTAGGTATCGAAGATACAGAAGATCTTATAGCAGATTTAGAGCAAGCTTTTTCTTACTTAGAATCCAATTACCCTGTTAGCTGTAGTTGAAAGCATAAAATATTACTAATGGAAGAGGT
This sequence comes from Bacillus sp. CFBP9009, assembly GCF_036541465.1. NCBI lineage: Bacteria > Bacillati > Bacillota > Bacilli > Caryophanales > Bacillaceae > Bacillus > Bacillus sp. CFBP9009. The sequence continues at coordinate 6,215 of NZ_JAZHFU010000020.1, forward strand.
ATTGAAATATGACACATAAGATAGCATTACTTGGATTTGGTGTAGTTGGTCAAGGGTTAGCTGAAATTTTACAAGATAAAAGTGAGTCACTACGTAGTGGGTTTAACTTTGATGCAAAAATCGTTGCTATTTCTGATGTTATGAAAGGTTCCCTTTATGATCCTAAGGGGTTGGATCTTTCTTTAGCGTTACAAGCTGTAAAGGAAACAGGAAAATTAGTTAGTTACCCTGAGACCCCTAGCTTGGTAAGAGGGTGGGATAGTTTTCAAACAATACGTGAGAGTAATGCAGACACTGTTGTTGAAATTACCTTTACTGATGTAAAAACAGGACAACCTGCCATTGATCATTGTAAAGCAGCATTTGAAAGCAAAAAGAACGTAGTAATGAGTAATAAAGGTCCGGTTTCTCTAGCTTATCAAGAGTTAGCTGAATTAGCAAAAAAAAATGATGTTCGTTGGGGCTTTGAAGGAACAGTTATGAGTGGAACCCCAGCATTAAGAATGCCTCTGAGTTCATTGGCAGGGAACAGCATTTTTGAAATACGAGGGATTTTAAATGGAACAACTAATTATATCCTAACTAAAATGGAAGAAGGATTGAGTTATCAAGATGCATTGTCAGAGGCACAAGCTCTTGGTTATGCAGAGGCAGATCCGACTAGCGACGTTGAGGGATATGATGCTCAATATAAAGCTACCATTCTTGCTAACATTGTAATGGGTATTCCAATGAAACGAGAAGAAGTAGAATGTGAAGGGATTAGTCATCTTATGGAAAAGGACATTGAGTGGGCAAAATCAGAAGGTAAGAGATGGAAGTTAATTGCTAAATGTATTAAGGATGGCGATAAAGTCATTGCAAAGGTAGGACCTGAAGCTATACCTCTTACAGATCCTCTAGCTGGAGTTTTAGGTGCACAAAATGCTATTACTTATGATTGTGATTTAGCTGGCCCAATTACCTTAATTGGAGCGGGAGCTGGACGTAAAGAAACAGGATTCTCGATTCTTATTGATTTAATCAACATTAACCGTGATCAATTATAATTATAATTCGTTTCATTCTTAAAGTTATAAGTTGAAAATTACTTATCATGAGGTGATTTTGTATGATGTTTACTGACAATTTAATAAATAAAAATAAGATGTTTCTTGCTGGGGAATGGGTATCTCGTGATAAAAGCATTGAAGTCTTGGATCCACAGGATCATAGTTTAATCACAACAGTTCCTGCTGCTAATGAAAGAGACGTCATTTATTCTATTGAAGAAGCAAAAAAAGGAGTAAAAATAGCAGCAGATATGTCAACACATGAAAGAATTGCTATTCTTCATCGTGCTGCGGACTGGATCTTTGAAAATAAGGAAAGATATGCAACTACCATTGCTCGTGAGGGAAGTAAAACAATTAAAGAAGCAAGAAAAGAAGTACTACGTTGTATTGAAACACTTCGTATAAGTGCTGAAGAAGCAAGGAGAATTAATGGAGAAACCATTTCGTTTGATCAAATGCCAGGAAGCGAAGATCGCATAGGTTACTATTATCGTTTTCCTATTGGAATTATTGTAGCTATAACACCTTTTAACGATCCATTAAATCTTGTTGCACATAAAGTGGGGCCTGCTATTGCTGCTGGGAACGCTATTATTGTAAAACCAGCAACTGTAACACCATTAAGTGCTCTCTTATTGGCAGAAGCTTTTGAAAAAGCCGGTTTGCCACCGAAAGTTTTATCCGTCATTACCGGTTATCCAAGTGACATGGGAGATAGTCTAATTACTCATTCAGCTATACGAATGATTTCTTTTACAGGAGGACTTGCCACTGGCAAAGCAATTATTCAAAAAGCAGGCTTGAAAAAGATATGTATGGAGCTTGGATCAAACTCACCAGTTATTGTATTGAAAGATGCTGATTTAGAAGAAGCAGTGAAATCAACTGTTTCTGGAGCCTTTTGGGCAGCAGGACAAAATTGCTTAGGGGTACAGAGAATATATGTTCAAGAAGGTATATATCATGACTTTATTGGTAAATTTATTGATCGTACTCAACAATATCGAGTAGGTGATAAATTATTAGAAGAAACAGATATGGGACCAATGATCTCCGAAATAGAAGCAAAACGTGTTGAAAGTTGGGTAAATGAGGCTGTTGAAAAAGGTGCAAAGTTGCTTTGTGGTGGAAAACGTGAAGGATCTTTTTATCAACCTACTGTTTTAGTTAATGTACCAGAAGATTGTAAATTGGCAACTGAAGAGGTTTTTGGCCCAGTTGTTACCATTTATAATGTTCCTGATCTTGATACAGCTATTTCCCAATCTAATAGTGTAGATTTCGGATTGCAAGCAGGTATATTCACTCGTGATTTAGATAAGGCATTGAGAGCCATACGTAAACTTGATGTAGGTGGAGTTATGGTAAATGATAGCTCAGATTATCGCATTGATGCGATGCCTTTCGGAGGTGTAAAAGGTTCTGGTTTAGGTCGAGAAGGAATTAAGTTTGCGCTTCAAGAAATGACTGAACCAAAAGTTGTTTGTTTTAAAGTTAATAAAACAATATGAGAACATAAGGGCTGACCTGTGCAGGTCAGTCTTTAAGTTAAAGATTCTGATTTTTCTGTAAGAATATAAAATTTGTATATTGTTGTCTATTAAAATAAGTACTTGTAGAGAGTAAATAACGAGGAGGAGACTAGATGCCAAACACAAATGATACCAATGAAAACCAGTTGAAACGTTCAATGAAAAGTAGGCATTTGTTCATGATTTCGCTAGGTGGTGTAATTGGAACGGGTCTTTTTCTGAGCAGTGGATATACAATTAGCCAAGCTGGACCAGGAGGTACGATTCTCGCTTACTTAGTAGGCGGATTAATCATGTACCTTGTCATGTTATGCCTGGGCGAACTAACTGTTGCTATGCCAGTAACAGGTTCATTTCAAACTTACGCTACCAAATATATCGGTCCTGCTACTGGATTTACTATTGGTTTAATGTACTGGCTTACTTGGGTGGTAACGGTAGGTTCCGAATTTACTGCCTCTGGACTATTAATGCAGAGGTGGTTTCCTCACACTTCTGTTTGGATGTGGAGCGCCGTCTTTGCGATTCTAATTTTTTTACTTAATTCCTTTTCAGTAAAAATATTTGCAGAAACCGAATTTTGGTTTTCAGGTATCAAAATAATTACTATTCTCTTATTTATTGTACTTGGAGGATCTGCAATGCTTGGATTTATTCCAATGGATGATAGAGCCTCTGCCCCCATGCTTTCTAATTTCACTGTAGATGGAGGTCTTTTCCCAAATGGCCTGCTTCCAGTTTTTATGGCTATGATTTCCGTTAATTTTGCCTTTTCAGGAACAGAACTTATTGGCATTGCTGCTGGAGAAAGTGAAAATCCAGAAAAAGACGTTCCTAGATCTATTAGAAATGTAATTTGGCGAACAATGTTTTTCTTTGTTGGTGCAATTTTTGTGTTATCTGGGTTAATCTCTTGGAAAGAAGCAGGAGTCATTGAAAGTCCATTTGTGATGGTTTTTGACAACATCGGAATTCCTTATGCAGCTGATATTATGAACTTTGTTATTATTACAGCTTTACTCTCAGTAGCAAACTCTGGTCTATATGCATCTACTCGTATGTTATGGTCACTTTCAAATGAAAAAATGATAAGTTCATTTTTTGGAAAGGTAACGTCAAATGGAGTACCATTGAATGCTTTAGCTGTAAGTATGGCAGTAGCTTGTTTATCTCTATTATCTAGTGTATTTGCACCTGATACAGTTTATGTAGTACTTGTGGCTATATCAGGATTTGCAGTAGTAGTAGTTTGGATAGGGATTGTTTTATCACAATATATGTTCCGTAAACATTTTTTGAAAATGGGTGGAAATATTAAAAATTTAAAATTCCGTACACCACTTTATCCTTTTGTACCCATTGCTGCTTGTGTTTTGTGTCTTGCTTCTTGTATAGGTCTTGCTTTTGATGCGAGCCAAAGAATTGCTCTGTATTGTGGAGTACCTTTTATTATTTTATGCTATCTCTTCTACTATATGAAAAATCGAGGAAATAAGAATCAGATAAATTCTTATAATGAAACGGATGATTATATTAGGAATATTAAGTAAAGAGATTTTTTGTAAAAAATGAGAAGGCTTACAAGATCTTTGGTTTATTGATTTTTAACGTACTAATTTAAATAATAAATCAAAGAATTACCACTGATTTAGGACAGACTTCTTCTACTTATATATGAGAAGCTGTTCTTTTTCAGTGTGCCTAGCATGTGCATTAAATAAGGGTACCGATGGTTGATAGACATAGATTTGGATGAATTCTATGATAAAGTTAGTCACTCCTTCCTACTCGATTTATTTACATCACTCCCATAATATTCAATTATAAAAGTAGCTTCAACCTTAACTTAATCCTGTTGGTAAAAGTACACTTTTGTAAAAAGAAAAGCCCATAGAATTATATAAAATCCATGGATTCAATAAGGATTATAGAAATGATCAATCTTTTTTATAAAGTTACAATTGTTAAGAAAAGAACCACTAATAAATATTTGATTATTTTGAAAATTCATGATAATATTTACGCATAAAAGAATCAATCGGCAATGGCGCCTGTTTCAATAGCTAATAACGAGCTATTGGGCAGGCGTCTTTTGCAATTTTCAGGGGGGAACTTATGAATAATAGAACCAAATTAAAAGCTTTATTTGGCATGATCGTTATTTGCTTGTTTTTGTATGCTTCCTTAGGAGCGGCTGCAAGCGGAAAAGCAGTTTCGACTCCGCAAAAAAGGGAGGGCCATTGTATTCAAGTGTTGGATAAAGGGAAATGGGCTCCTGACACCTATAAGTCTGTTCAAAACCTAATTGATAAGCATGGTGCTGGAAGTACAGGATACGATCCAAATCGAAAACCTTATGTTGTTTTTGATTGGGATCATACGAGCATCATGAATGATACGGAGGAGGCCCTCTTTCTTTATCAAATTGATCACTTGGCATATAACATGCAACCGGAAGAGTTTTATGAAGTGATCAAAAAGAATGTGCCGAATGGGCCTTTTTCGCATGAGTTTAAAAACCTTCAAGGAGATGCGGTCACGCTCAAGGAAATCGCCGAGGATCTGAAGCGCGATTACGAATTTCTTTATTCCAACTATGGCGGGATGAATGGAAAAGAGCGGCTAGAAACGCTTCTTTCAACTGATCAATTTAAGGATTTTAAAGCGAAAATGTACTTTCTGTATGAAGCTATTGGGGAAACATACGGTGTTGAAATCGGATATCCATGGGTGCTTTATTTATTTGCCAACATGTCGACCGAAGAAGTTCAGCACCTTGCAGAGGCTTCAAATGATTATAATTTAGGGGCGGAAATGGCATCGGTGACGTTTATAAGTCCTGTGTCCATGTCAGGAAAAGCCGGTACTGTTCAAGTTACCTATACAACAGGACTGCGTCTGGCCTCGGAAATCGCAAACTTAATGCATACTTTTATGGAGAATGGGATTGACGTATATGTTATTTCGGCTTCGATGGAAGAGGTGGTGGAGGTATTTTCGTCAAATCCAAAATACGGCTACAACCTTCCAAAGGAAAATGTCTTTGGGATGAGATTAAAAAAGAAGGACGGAATTACTCAAGCAGAATATGAAGACAATTGGCCGATCACTGCTCGAGAAGGTAAGGTAGAAGTGATCGAACACGCCATCTCCAAAACGCGGGGCGGATACGGTCCGATATTCGTAGCGGGAGACAGCAGCACAGATTATGAAATGCTGACAATTAAGAGTTTGATACTCGGTTTAATTATCAACCGCCTCAAAACAGGTGATATCGGCAAGCTTGCGAAAACAGCTGCAGAACGGATGGGCAAAAACAACCCGAAATATGTTCTCCAAGGAAGAAATGAAAATACAGGCTTATGGATTCCGACTGAATACACGATCAAGCTTGGGTCAAATGAAGAAAAATTGTTGGCGAATCCATAAAATGATTCGTCTCCGGAGATTCATACACTCGGATTCCGTTAAAAGTTGTTCAAGAAAGCTATTATTAACCCGTTCGTAAAAGTACACTTTTACGAACGGTTCTTTTTTTAATAATATTCTTATTTTAACGTTTGTTAAAGATGGAAAATGATTTACGGACGTTCGTGGTTTTATATCCACTTTTACGAACGTTTTTAAAGAATAAGACGAAAAAATAAGAAAGGAGTAAAAACTTGGATGATCGCAGACTAAAAATAACAAATTTAAGATAAAAGTAGTATAAACCATAAAGACTAAAAATTATAATTGTAATAACAATTATAACTTTCTTTTGAAGGAGGAATGAATAATGGCCCATTAGGAAATTAACTAAAGTCGGAAATAGCTTGGGGATTACGTTTCCAGTTCAAATGTTGAAAACTGCAAATATAGCTTTTGGAGACGAATTAGAGGTTGAGTATAAGGGTGATGAAATCATTTTAAGGAAAAATAAAAATGTGAAATTACCTAAAGGTGTAGATGCAGAATTTATGGAAATGTTAGCAGACGTTATTAAAGAACATGACGAAGCATTCAAGGGTTTGGTGGATAGGTAATATGACGTTTGATATTATCTATCTTTCCACTAATCAAATTATTGCTATCAATGCCATTCAAATAAAGGTTTATTCTCCTACTGAAAAAATCGGAGTGAAAGATCCCAGTCTCCTTGATTCTGCAGTGAACAGCCCCAGACAAACTGTTTTCAAGTATGATGCTTACCCATCTATTCATGAAAAGGCCGCAGCATTATTCGAATCCATTTCCAAAAATCATGCGTTCCACAACGCAAACAAGAGGACGGCACTCACTTCCCTTATTATGTTTCTGAAGATCAATCATTATCAATGGATAATGGGAATAGAAGAAGAACAGGATTTTGTTGTAGATGTCGTCAACCATAAGTATGATTTTAAAGCTATCGCAATAATCATCAAAGAGAACATAAAGGCCTTATAAAAAGGTTCGAGTTTCATGTAGCATTTAAACTAATTTGGTCTTTAGCTAAGGGTGTTTTATAACATTGGAAAAATATAAAGATAAAGATATGCAACAAATGCATGCTGGGCTTAAGATTACAATAAGTCTTATTCGAAAAAGGGGGGAACAGTTGTCTGGATGACTTGTTCTCCCTTTTAAACTCATGACTATGTATTCTTATAATAAGATGTTTCCCATCTCCATGAAAAACAACATACCAGTTATTTTATTTAATCGATACAGTAAAGACATTCCGTGTCACTCCGTAAGCTGTGATAATTATTCTAATCTACAGCTTAACTGGATTAGTACACTTAAAGTACCGATACTTTACTTCAATACCAGGAGCTGATTAGCAGCTCTTTTTTGTAAGAAAACAAATAAGCCCTCCATATTCGAATTGTTGAATTAGGGATGGAAACGTTACCACCCCTTTATGATTCAGGAGAACTTACTGTTTGTCACCCGCCTATGAATGACATTTCGACTTTTTCCTGTTTTTTCACTGTTCCTGTTGATCGCGCATCTGAATAGCGGTCGTCCCTCCGGTTCCAAAGTGAAATGATGAAGCCTGTCAATTCTTCATCTGACATGTCGGAACGGAGCAATGACTTTAAGTCATGCCCCTTTCCATTGAACAGGCATGTATATAAACTTCCGTTAGCAGAAAGACGAGCACGGGTGCAACTGGAACAAAAAGACTCAGAGACGGATGTTATAAAACCCACTTCGGTTGTAGTTCCCTTATACCGGAAGCGTTTTGCTACTTCTCCAAAATAATCTTCTTCAACTGGTTCAAGATCGAATTTTGCTTGGAGGATTTCGAGTAACTCTTTTTTTGTAAATACATTCTTCATCTGCCAACCATTTGTATGTCCGACGTCCATGAATTCTATATAACGTAATTGAATGCCCTCTTCTTTACAAAACCGTGCCATCGGCAGAATTTGAGATTCATTGTTTTCTTTTTTCACTACCATGTTCACTTTAACTCCAAGGCCTGCTTCTTTGGCAGCAGCTATACCTTCTATGACAGGCTTTATCCCGATACCCCTGCCGTTCATCTGCTTAAAAAGTTCATCATCCAGGCTATCTAAACTGATATTCACCCTCTTTAATCCCGCTGATTTCAAATTCCCGGCTTGTTTTTTCAGAAAAACACCATTTGTAGTCAAACCGATATCTTCTATACCTTCAATTTTGACGAGCTTTGAAATAAGAGTTGTAAGGTCTTTCCGCAGTAAAGGTTCACCGCCTGTCAATCTTAGTTTTATAACTCCCAAGCTTGCAAATATTTTAGAAAGCCTTACGATTTCCTTAAATGACAAGAGCTCACTTTTAGGCAAAAATTGAAAATTATCATGAAAAATTTCAGCAGGCATGCAATACTGACAGCGAAAGTTACACCGATCTATGACGGAAATCCTTAAATCCCTTAGTGGTCTGTCCAATGAATCTTTTATATGATGGTTCACTTAATCACTCCCAGCCCTAAGTATTAGAAAAAAAACCAGATTATAAAAAGTGGCACCATAGAATGGCTTATTCACTATATGTATTTCCGGTACACCTGTTTTTTCATTATGTAATTCACTCCAATGTCTTTCATACTTTTTTGACTAAAAATCCTTTAATGAATAGTTGGTTCGTGTGGACTCGAAAAATTTTAAAAATAGTATCTGAAGATATTGATCCAATCATTGTTCTGAATAAAATTTTCCAAATAACTGTCATACGACAATCTTTTTACATTCCACTTATTTCTTAAACCTTTTTACGAATCTCGTCTAAAGCTTTTTGGGGTTCAGATAAATATTTTTTTCTACTTCCAAAAGGGTTATTAATGTATATTCATCTTTCATCAAATAATTAAGAGTATCATTATAATTTTTTTACAAACTCTTCAAACTCTTCAAACTCTTTGCTAATTCTTAACCCTTTCAAAATCCTCATTAACTTTAATTTGTAGATTGTTTTAGGTTATGAAATTAATGCAAGACAAACGTTGAGGGGAGGGTGCTTTTTTTTGCGTTAACAACGGAATTGTCAAAGTGGATTATGAGGGATAGAGAATCACCGCTAGCAAAGCGAACAATATCGGCTTCGTCTACCGTCTGGCGTGGTATTGCGAGGAAGGTGCTTTTCTGGAAGACTACTGGAAAGATAACGGACTAGCTCAAGGTAAGCCGGTAATTGTTAAAGATACATCAGAAAGACCCCACCAAGATGGGCTCTTTTAAACGTCTAGAAAGGGCGAAAAATATTTTTACTCTGGGAAATAATTAGTGAAGTGGGGCCGGTCCCCTATTATGGCAGCATGTAAATGGTGTTATGCGGCGGCTGTTCCAGTTTTGATTGTCGGAGGCGTCCTTCTTGTACAAGTTCCTGCAATCCTTTTTCGATATGGGAGATGGAGGTTTCTAGGAGGTCTGCAACTTTCACCGTAGAGATGCTCATGTATTTTGGTTTCTTTGATGAGGACATGATCATTGATTGAACTAGCTGCAAAAGAATTTCTTTTTCCATAGCTTCGGTTCGCCTGCCTTCAGTTAAATTTCTTTATATATGTAGACTCGATTCGCTATCAACAAATCATCTCCTATAAACTTGCCAAAAAAGAAAGGTTTAATACACTGAGGTTTTAGAATAATTTTTAAGGGCTGTAAAAATATATTTTATTTTATTCATATCCTTTTTGGGAATACTAGGATGAAACAGCATTTGCTGGTGTATGGCTTAATTTATAAAATAATTCAGCTTAACGGCAGCAAGATTAGGAGGGAATCACATGTCTGACCATTCTTTTTCCATCCGAATAAACGAAAAGGAATTAACAGCACAGCCAGGTCAAACGATATTGCAAGTCGCCCAAAGTCACGAATTGTACATTCCAAGCATTTGTTATCATCCCGATCTGGGGACGATCCAAACCTGTGATACATGTTTTGTGCAGGTGGGTGGGGAATTGGTCCGTGCTTGCTCGACAAAGGCTGTTCCAGGTTTGACGGTTGATACAATGTCAAAGCCTGTTAAGGATGCCCAGTATGAAGCGATGTCACGAATCCTAGAAAATCATGAACTGTATTGTACTGTTTGTGATAATAATAACGGCAATTGTACCGTCCATAATACTGCCGAATACTTAGAGATTGAGCATCAGAAATATGAATTTAGAGAAAAACCCTACCCTCCGGATAATTCCCATCCTTTCTATAGGTATGAACCGGATCAGTGTATTTTGTGCGGCCGGTGTGTTGAGGCCTGTCAGGATTTACAGGTCAATGAAACCTTAACTATTGACTGGGGAAGAGAAAGACCAAGGGTTATCTGGGATAATGATGTTCCAATTGATGAGTCTTCTTGTGTATCCTGTGGACACTGTGTGAACGTGTGTCCATGTAATGCTTTAATGGAGACATCCATGCTCGGAGAAGCAGGATTCTTAACAAAGCTGCCGGCTCCAATTTTAGAGCCTATGGTTGATTTAATTAAAGAAGTGGAGCCTGGATATAAAGAAATTTTTGCGATATCAGAAGTGGAAGCTGCCATGAGGAAAGCACGGATTAAGAGGACTAAGACGGTTTGTACATACTGCGGTGTAGGCTGCAGCTTTGAAGTATGGACAAAGGACAGGCAGATTTTAAAAATTCAGCCTACCCATGAAGCTCCCGTCAACGGCATTTCAACCTGTGTAAAAGGAAAATGGGGCTGGGATTTTGTTAACAGTGACCAGCGCTTAACAAAGCCTTTGATTCGTAAAAACGGAGAGTTTGAAGAAGCGACCTGGGATGAAGCGTTAGATCTGATTTCAAGTAAGCTTACGGACATAAAGGAAGAGTATGGCCCGGAATCCATTGGAGTAATCGCTTCTTCCAAGTGCTCCAATGAAGAAAACTTCGTGGCGCAAAAATTTGCACGTGCGGTTATCGGAACAAACAATATCGACAACTGCTCTAGATACTGCCAATCTCCAGCTACTGCAGGACTCTTAAGGACAGTGGGATTGGGGGGCGATTCTGGAACTATCCAGGATATTGAAACTACAGACTTGGTTATTGTAATTGGTGCAAATCCAGCAGAATCTCATCCTGTCCTCGCTACACGTGTAAAACGGGCTCATAAGCTATTTGGACAAAAATTATTAGTAGCTGATATAAGAGAGCATGAGCTAGCACAACGTGCGGATTTCCTCTTGCATCCTAAGCCAAGTTCTGATTTAATCTGGATTTCTGCCATAACGAAGTACATTATCGATCAAGGTTGGCATGATAAAGAATTTCTGGCGAATCGTGTATCAGGCGTAGAAGGATATATTAAAACACTGGATAAATTCACCATAAGCTACGCAGAAGAGATGACCGGACTTTCGCAGGAGGAATTAATCAAAGCAGCTACAATGATTCATGAAGCTAATTCAGTCTGTATCCTTTGGGCTATGGGGATTACCCAGCATTCCGGCGCAACAGATGCAAGCACTGCCATTTCAAATTTATTGCTGATTACGGGAAATTATGGCCGTCCAGGTACAGGTGCCTATCCCTTAAGAGGCCACAATAACGTACAGGGAGCCTGTGATTTTGGTACAATGCCATCGTGGTTTCCTGGTTATGAGCCAGTCGGAAATGCCGAGGTTAGAGAAAAGTATGAAAAAGCATGGGGCGTTGAAATTCCAAAAGATCCTGGAATGGACAACCACCACATGGTAGAGGCAATCCACAAAGGAAAATTAAAATCCCTTTATCTATTTGGAGAAGAAATGGGGCTTGTGGATGCAAACTCGAACCATGTTCAGAGTGCATTTGAAAAATTAGACTTCTTTGTCGTACAGGATATTTTCTTCTCAAAAACGGCACAATTTGCCGATGTTGTTTTACCGGCATCACCTTCACTTGAAAAAGATGGGACATTTGTAAATACGGAAAGGCGCATTCAAAGGTTCTATAAGGTGTTTGATCCGCTGGGCGATTCGAAACCGGACTGGCAGATCTTTCAGGAAGTAGCGAACCGGATGGGTGCCAACTGGAATTATTCGCACCCAAGTGAAATTATGGATGAAGCAGCCAGTCTTGCTGTCCTATTTTCAGGTGTGAGCTATGACCGTCTTGAAGGCTTTAACAGCCAAGTTTGGCCGGTTCACAAAGATGGAACGGATACACCTCTATTATATGAAGACAAATTTGCCTTTGCGGATGGAAAGGCAAGGCTGTTCGCTGTTGACTGGACTCCTCCATATATGGCAGGAGAAGAATATGATCTCCATTTAAACAATGGACGTTTGCTTGAGCACTTCCATGAAGGAAATATGACGTACCAGACAGAAGGACTTATCCATAAGGTACCTGGCACATGGCTGGAGGTATCGCACGAATTGGCGGAGGAACGAAATCTCAGTGACGGTACATTAGTTAGATTAAGTTCACCATATGGACAGGTTAAAGTAAGGACGCTTGTTACGGACCGGGTTAAAGGCAAGGAAATTTATCTCACGATGAACAGCTTTGAGGACGATGAAGCTGTCAATTACCTGACAAGTAGCTATCATGATCTAGTTACACATACTCCTGCATATAAGGAAATCGGTGTTAAAATGGAGATTTTAGAAGCAACAGGTGAACCGCCATTGCCTAAGCATAACCACCGGTTTGGTAACAGGAATCCGCAGATCAGCGTTCGGGTTGAGGAAAAGTGGCAGCGTGACGATTTTCAAGCGATAGAAGAGTTATTTGGAAATGGGGGGGAAGCATATGGCGAAAGCAATCAGGCAAATTAATAGACAGGTTCCAAATGCGATGGAAGAACAAGCTCAGTCAATCGGGGAAATATTAAAAGCTCTTGCTGATAACAAAGAAGGGATTCTTTCTGCACTCGCCATATTAAAGAATCTACAGGAAATTGGGATTCTCGATGCGCTTCATGCCATTTTGGAAAATCGTACAGACGTCGGCGTTATAGCCATGCAGCAAGTTAACCAGCCTGGTATGCATAACACCATCAAAAATGCCATTTACCTTTTCAATTTCATGGGCACCTTAAAGCCTGACCAGCTACAATCTATGCTGGGCGGTGTTACAAAAGGCCTTGACCATATGGGCGAAAGCATCAAAAACCATGAAAAACACAGCTTATGGAAATTAGGTAAAAGCTTGAGAGATCCAGAAATCAAAGCGGCGATGACAACCATGGTTGAATTCCTGCATGGTATGGGTGAATCATTTACACAGCATCCTTCACAGGAACTTCATCCAGAAGGAGGACAAGGGTGATGGAAGAACAAGGTGTTATTAAGATTCATGGACCGCTATCGGAAAAAGATTCCGACGAAATCATTCGGTCATTAAACGGTGTATGGGGCATCCTCCGGGCTGATGTAAATAAAGAAAGTGGAGAAGCAAGAATTGGCTATGACAAAAATGCCGCTTCATTCCAGGATTTTCAACAGGCCATCAGAGACTCAGGCTACGATATAAAAACGGAAAATCAAAATTCACCTCACTAAGAGGAGGAAGATTATGCAGATTTGTGAATTATGCGGCAGTGAGCAGGAAATGGAAACAGAAGAAACTGAATCAGAAAGAACCAGAATTCTTCATGTCTGTGAAAACTGTCAGAACGACAGAGCTTTCAACTATTTTGACAACTAAAAGAAGACGTGAGAAAAGGGAATCCGATTGTGGAATTCCCTTTTTTTATGGCAAGGCGGTAAGAGCAGCTGCCAGTTTGGCTGTATAAAGCTGTGAGTTAATCAAAATAGCAGTCCACATATGAGCGAGAGTACTTGAAGCTGTGACTCAGTCAGCATAAACCAGCTCAGATTGCGATATAAAGAAGTTTTAGTCACTAAAATTGCCGTATGGCCACTAAAAAATTCATTTAGAGTTATACTTTAGTCTTACCGGGTTTAACTTTACGTTCCATACCCTAAGAAACCAGAACCTTCATAAAAAAAGCGATATAAAAATCTATATCGCCTTCCATTTTATTGAGCATCCTTATATAACACATCTTCTGCCAGGGATCGGAATAGCTCTCCTACCAGTGAGTCTTCGTCATATACAGAAGTACCTGCTGCTTGTACAGGACTCGCAAAGGGGACTCGTGCGATTACATCTGTTTGAAGCCGTTCAGCCAGGCGTTCTCCGCCGCCTCTTCCAAAAAGGTAATTCCGTGTGCCATCGCTTTCTTCATAGTAGGCCATATTTTCAATTACGCCTAATATGTCATGTTTCGTATGACGCGCCATGACCCCAGCTCTTGAGGCAACATGCGACGCTACATTATGAGGAGTAGTCACAATCACTTCCTTTGCCTGCGGAATCATGGCAGCCACATCAATTGCCACATCTCCTGTACCTGGAGGCAGGTCGAGAAGCAGATAATCCAGTTCGCCCCAATGGGTATTGGCAAGGAAGTTTTGAATCCATTTATTCAGCATCGGCCCCCGCCACATAACCGGGTTATTATCCTCTGCAAAAAAACCCATGCTCATTACCTTCACATCATGACTGAGAACTGGTATTGCAGTTTTGCCGATCATAGTCGGCTTTTCATTAATCTGCATCATGGACGGGATGCTGAATCCATAAATATCCGCGTCCAAAATTCCTACCTTTTTCCCCATTCGGGCGAGGGCAGCAGCCAGGTTGATGGTAACGGTCGATTTCCCAACGCCGCCTTTGCCGCTGGTTATCGCGATAAAGCGTACCTCGGAATCATGGCGCAGCATCGACGGCATCCCGCTTTCCGTTGTTGAATTCTTCTTCAATACTTGAGTTAATGAAGCTCTTTCTTCAGGACTCATGGCCCCAAAGCTTACATACACATTTTCAGCACCAATGCCTCGAAGAGCATTTTGAACATCTTCTTTAATCTTCGCTTTTAAGGGACAGCCCTGAATGGTTAATACAACCTCAAGACTAACATCTGATTCTTCTATTTTTACGTTTCTAACCATTTTTAACTCAACAAGGCTTCTGTGAAGTTCTGGATCCTGCACACCACTTAAAACTTGCATCACTTGTTCCTGTGTAATCATTTTATAACATCCTCTAATGTTTTTATCCTCAGTATGGTCATTTTTTATAAAAAAAAGACTGAAAAGATTAGGTGTCCTTTAATCTTTCATCAAAAATTGTGTAATGTCTTTAAGGCAGCTTTTTCTTTATGCAACTAAAGGGTCAGCATTCCTGTAATAACTGAAAATGAGGTTTGAACGAAAAAAGACCTCTTGATAAGATGAATGTTTCCTAAGCTGGCCAGCTAAAAAAGGACAAAACACATCTATTTGGAGGTCTACAATGAATAATAACCAAAATCATAAAACCACTCAAATGACTTCTGAAACCCTAATTGTCGGAGTAAATCCTAGCCAAGCACAATCATGTCGCGAGAGCACAGGATTTTAGAGGATTGGAACTGGGTAAAACGTGTTTCTTTGAAAATACGAAAGCAGGATTTCATTCGTTTCTAGATTGGATTAACCAACTTGTTAAAGAGTTGACCATATTCAGCTCGCTGCTCCTAAAGGTAGTGAGGACACTGCAAGAAAATTTTTAAATAATATTTTAGGTTTTGCCGAAGTTGAAAAACCTGAAGAAGGGGTCCTACCAACAAAATGCGGAAAACATACGTTAAGGAACATTTCCATCGTAATTATAGCTTTCGGTGGCATCCGTTTACTTAGACACTTTACAAATGCCAGATTGGAAGTTGCTACCACAATTGAAGGAGATTTGAAAAATATTACTAATCATAAAGAAGCATATGTCATTTCTAAAAACCTTCTTAATAGGGATTTTCATGCATCCAGATCTAATGAGAAATGGGTAACTGACATTACATATTTGATTTTTAATAGACAGAAACTTTTCCTATCCGCCATAAAAGACCTCTATAACAATGAAATCATTTCTTATCAAGTCAGCCGGAGAAACGACTTAAAACAAAACTTGTAATAGATAACAATAAAAAAAGCAAAGAAAAAACAGAATGTTAAAGGAATTCTTCTGCATTGCGACCCGGGGTACCAATACACTTCCCACCAATACAATAACCTATTTGAAAAAATATAAAATGCAATCCAGTATGTCAAGAAAGGGAAACTGCTGGGATAACGCTTGTACTGAGAATTTCTTCAGCCACTTTAAATCGGAGTGTTTCTATATGAACTCCTTCGGTACCTCTGAAGAGGTTCGAGGTGCTGTAAGTATGTATATTCGATTCTATAACCATCATCATCGCTTCCAGAAAAAATTAAACAACCTGAGTCCATATCAATATAGAACTCAGGTTGCTTAATTAGTCTTTTTTATTTCTGTCTATTTGACAGGGGGCACTCCACAATACAGAGATCAACTTCTTCAGGCTGCCTAATACCTTTTTTTAAAATGTCCTTTACAAAGGGTACACTTTACAACTAGGTTCCTGCTTCTTATCCAATATAGACAAGAAGAGTCGATCGCTTCTCAAATTAAGGATTAGTTGACCATAATCCTGAAGTCTTTACTAGGACTCTTGGATGAAGCTTTAACCCGGCTACAAGCAGCTCTGCTAAATCCTCTGATTGCATAACATTTTCAGGATTTCCACTGATAAGATTGGTTTCAATGGCCAAATCAGTTGCAACTGTACTTGGTGTTAATGCCGTTACACGGATATTATGCTTTCTTACCTCTAGCATGAGTGATTCCGTTAGTCCTAAAACAGCAAATTTAGAAGCGCTATAAGCACTTGTAACAGGTGCTCCTTTTTGGCCCGCAGTTGAGGAGATATTCACAATATCTCCTGATTTTCTTTCAATCATATCAGGTAAAACGGCTCTTGTTACATTATATACACCCATCAAGTTTACTCGGATGATCTTTTCCCATTCTTCAGGAGTTAAATCAAGAAAACCGCCAAATTTAGCTATACCTGCATTGTTTATTAAAATATCAATAGAACCTAGGTCTGATTTGATGTGTTCAACAGCATGATGAACTGCTTCAAGATCGGCTACATCTGCAGTTGCTGCTGAAACGTTCACATCATATTGCTCTAGTTCCGCGGTTACCTTTTCAAGATTTGACATCGTTAATCCAATCAATCCTAAATGAACTCCTTCTTTTGCTAAAGCAATCGCAGTAGCACGCCCGATTCCTCTGCCTGCCCCAGTAATTAAAGCAGTTTTTCCTTTTAATGAAATCATGCTATCATTCCTTTTTAAAAAATTTTAGAATAATTGTTAATAATAACAAAATAATGTTTTAAAGACTAACCAAAAGACCGCAAAGTTTCTTTAGTATGTCTGCGGTCTTTTGGTTATTACATTCTTAGGACTATGTTTTATTCAAGATTGGCATGTCTGCCATACATCTTATTGGTATCTAATCCCTTTTTCTCCATGAATCTCAAGATGACGGCATCATAAAAAAGTAAAAGGGTCTGCTCAAATAGTGAGCCCATTGGTTGGATGGTTTTATAATCGCCCTCTGATTGGTCTTTCGGGGATCCAGGCAATTTAATGGTGATATCTGCAAACTGTCCAATAGTGGAATCAGGGAATATCGTGACAGTTGCAATTTTACCACCAATGCTTTTTGCTTTTTCAGCCATGGAGACTAAGCTTTTCGTTTCCCCGGATCCGGATCCGATGATTAAGATATCCTCTTTTTCAAAGTTGGGAGTTACAGTTTCACCGATTACATAAGAATCAATTCCCATATGCATCATCCGCATGGCGAAGGATTTGGCCATGAATCCTGATCTGCCTGCACCGGCGACAAAAACCTTTTTCGATTCAAGTATCCCGTTGACGAGTTTTTCAGCTTCTTCATCTGCGATTAAGTCAGCTGAATGATTAAGCTCTTTTAAGATTTCTGCTACATATTGAGTCGTCTGCATCTTAGAATTAACCTGCTGTAACCGTTTGTTCTTTAATCATTTGTTGCATTTTGGCAGCAGCAGCTTTTTTATCAGCTTGTCCAGTAATCCCGCCGCCTACAATGACAAGGTCCGGATTTACTTTTATGACTTCTGGAAGTGTTTCTAATTTAATGCCGCCTGCGATGGCCGTTTTAGCATTTTTAACCACACTTTTGATGGTTTGTAGATCTTCAAAAGAATTTTTTCCGACTGCTTGAAGATCGTAGCCCGTGTGAACACAAATATAATCCACGCCCATAGTATCCACTTCTTTAGCACGTCCAGCAAGGTCTTTTACCGCAATCATATCGACAAGGATTTTTTTACCCTGTTTTTTCGCTTCTTCTACAGCACCTTTAATCGACATATCTTCAGCCGTTCCAAGAATCGTGATGATATCAGCACCTGCTTCGGAAGCTTTCATCACTTCATATCCAGCAGCATCCATAATTTTCAGGTCTGCTAATACTTTTAAGTTAGGGAATGCTTCTTTTACTGCCTTTACAGCATGGAGACCTTCGTTGATCACAACCGGTGTTCCGATTTCTACGATATCAATATGCTCCTCTACTTCTTTTACCAATTCGATTGCTTCTGGAATGTTGACTAAATCTAATGCTAATTGTAATTCCATCTATGTTTCACTCCTCATAATTTTTTAAGCTTGTTGCACAGTGTAATAATGCCCATTGTTCACTTTCATTTCTCCTGGCAACCGTAACCAATGCTCTTGTTAACAATGGTACAGTGTTAGTATAATGTGTATATTAAAAGTGTGAAAGTACGCACTTTATTGTTACATAGTGTTAAAA
Source organism: Bacillus sp. CFBP9009 (assembly GCF_036541465.1). Taxonomy (NCBI): domain Bacteria; kingdom Bacillati; phylum Bacillota; class Bacilli; order Caryophanales; family Bacillaceae; genus Bacillus; species Bacillus sp. CFBP9009. The sequence goes on from NZ_JAZHFU010000020.1 coordinate 24,962, forward strand.
AGTATACTATGTGTTATTCTATATAGAAGTGGAGGTGAAACAAATGTCACGTATGCAGGAAAAAATGTTTAACTGTGAAAAAGAATTAACGCTTTATGTTATTGGCGGTAAATGGAAAATGCTGATTTTGTGGCATTTAGGAAAAGAGGGAACGAAGCGATTTGGTGAGCTGAAGGCTCTTATGCCGGGCATTACCCAACGAATGCTTGTTAACCAATTACGCGAGCTAGAAGAAGACCTCATTGTTGAACGAAAAGTCTATCCTGTTGTTCCGCCAAAAGTAGAATATTCATTGACCGAACAAGGAAAAAGCTTAATGCCAATACTCGATTCCATGTATGAATGGGGTAAAAACTATATGGAGAATGTGATGGATACTCCTGCCAATAAAAGTGCACCTATTAAATAGCAATCATTCTAAAAAGAGGGGATTAAAAACCACAAGTAGACTTTTAATAAGTCAAGACTTGTGGTCTTTTTATTTGCAATGATCCAGTTCATAAAGGAAATAAAGGAGTACATTCTGGAAAAAGGTAAATAATATTCCTGTGTTGTAAAGGATTTTAGCTGAACTGTTTTATAGTAAGGAATCAAGAATAATACATATTTTCAGGTGAGATGATGAAAAAATGCCATTAACAGTAAAGGAATTTGGTGTGGGAGAAGCAGAATTTGAAAAACACCTGAACCAGATGGCAGCAGGAGCTTTTGAGGATCCTTGTACTCCATCCAATCCACGAGAAGTATCGGTGGAGCATATGAAAAAAATCTATATTGCTGCTTACAACGGAGATAAAATCAAGTTCTAATGAAGATAATCAGAACATGGTACGGAAATGAATATTTTTACTTCTGTTCTATGATTTTAAGGAGGTTAATGAACATGAGCAAAAAAATCGCTACGCTTATAACAAACCTATTTGAAGATGTGGAGTACACTGAACCAGTACAAGCCTTTAAAGAAGCTGGTCATGAAGTTATAACGATTGACAAACAATCAGGTAACGAAGTAACTGGTAAAAAAGGCACAACCGTAAAAATTGATAAATCCATTGATGAAGTTCATCCTGCAGACTTTGATGCGTTGCTTATCCCTGGTGGATTCTCTCCCGATTTATTGCGTGAAGACAATCGTTTTGGGGAATTTGCAAAAGCATTTATCCAAGACGAAAAACCTGTTTTTGCCATTTGTCATGGACCACAAGTGTTAATCGATACAGACCTTTTAAAAGGTGTCGACATCACTGGCTATAAATCCATTCGCAACGATTTGAAAAATGCTGGTGCAAATTATAAAGACGAAGAAGTTGTCATCAGCAAAAATATTGTAACAAGTCGAGAACCAAAAGATATTCCAGCATTCAATCGTGAATCACTGAAACTTTTAGCTAAATAACAATGGTGATGTATAAACTTAAATATATCTAACTTGCGGATTCTTTAATCAGAATCCGCAAGTTGGTTAAACAAACGTATGAATAAAGGAGGAATTTCGTTGTCATTAAAAGGAAAAAGAGTGGTTGTTTTAGGAGGTACATCTGGTATTGGTTTAGCCGCTGCTAAGGCGTTTATCGATGATTCCGCTCAAGTCATTATTGCTAGCCGTTCCGCTTCAAAATTATCTGACGCAAAAGTGAAGCTTGGTGGTAACGTAGAGGGCTATGAAATCGACTTTCGCAGCGAGGAAAAGGTTGCTGGCTTTTTCAAGAAGGTTGGAAAATTTGATCACCTAGTGGTTACTGCAGGTGAAGGCGCAATGGGTCACTTTAGCGAACTGCCTGTTGCAACAGTAAGAGAGGCTTTTGATAGTAAGTTCTGGGGGCAGTATATTTCGGTTCGTGCTGCTCTTCCATACTTGAATAATGAAAGTTCTATTACATTAACTTCTGGTGTATATGGTGTGCGTCCTCCTCAAGGTGCAACGACTCTAGCTTCCATTAATTCAGCACTCGATGGATTAGTACGAGGACTTTCAGTAGACCTGGCACCTATCAGAGTAAACGTGGTATCACCTGGTATCGTTGACACTCCTCTTTACGGCGGAATGCCAGAAGATGAAAGACAAATTATGTACCATGGGATCGCTAAGCAATTACCTGTTGGACGTGTTGCTCAACCTAAAGATATAGCTGAAACCTATGTTTACCTAGCGAAAAATGGGTTTACAACTGGCACATCGGTTCTTATCGATGGAGGAGCTCATCTGATCTAATCCATTGATATCAAAGTCGATTGATAAATTGATTTAGAATAGAAGTGGTGAGGTTGACTCAAAGTGTCAGACACTTACAGACCATCCTCACTTTCTTTGTTTTTTTTGCACAGACGGAAGCAGAAATGGCCATATCATGCAATAAAGAATGGCTTTGTTGGTTACGGAAATTCTAAATATATGCGTAGTATACGAAGAGACGTTAACATTCTACTTCTATGATACCCAAATACATAAAAGAAAGGGTCGAGCCTAATGGATGAAAAGAAAAGAGCGGAAATTAAAAATGCATTAGCCAAACACGTGGTATCCCTATCTGACGGCACTTCTTTACCTAGTTTAGGACAAGGAACATGGTACATGGGGGAAAATCCCCAAGTGAGAGACAAAGAAATAAAAGCCTTGCAGCTCGGCGTAGAATTAGGCATGACACTTATTGACACTGCTGAAATGTACGGAAATGGCGATTCTGAACGCTTAGTTGGCGAAGCCATTAAAGGACGCAGAAATGAAGTCTTTTTAGTCTCAAAAGTGTATCCCCATCATGCAGGTTTAGATATGATTTCAAAAGCATGTGAAAACAGCTTAAAACGACTCGGAACAGACCACTTGGACTTATATCTCCTCCACTGGAGAGGACGTGTTCCTTTAGAGGAAACAATTGAAGGAATGGAAAAACTACGTGAAGAAGGGAAAATTTTAAGATGGGGCGTCTCTAATTTTGACACGGTTAATATGGAAGAGCTATGGAATACCACAAATGGGAAAAATTGTGTAACGAACCAAGTGCTATACCATTTAGGTTCAAGAGGAATCGACTTCGATCTCTTACCATGGCAGCGTGAACATAACATGCCAATCATGGCCTACAGTCCCCTTGCTCAAGGAGGCTCTTTAATAAGACAGCTTTTAAACGATCCAGCTATTCATGATATTGCTGACAAATACAATGTCCAACCATTACAAATCGCTCTTGCTTGGACCATCCGTTCGAATAACGTCATCTCTATTCCAAAAGCGGTTCAAGATGAACATGTTTTAGCAAATGCTGAAGCAGCAACAATTGAGTTTACTGAAGAAGATCTCAGTAGAATTGATCAAGTATTTCCTAAACCTACTAGGAAAATGCCATTGGATATTATTTGAAAATTCATTTTAAAGAGGGAATATTGTTGGAGTTGCTGACAATCTAATAGGAATTTCAAAAAAACTGTGTAGAATTTATTCCATACAGTTTTTTTATCGGGGAAATTTAATATCCTTTTCGAATTATTCTCGCATAACGGAGTAGTGCTAATTGGACGGCAAAGACTAATCGGTTGTAGTCCCGTCGATGACAATGAATGATTTCCAAATCATGTTGCGAGAAGGTGTAGTAAGTAGCAAGTTCTCTTTCACCATTGGGAGTTACCATCCATTCTAATCGTTGGTCTGTTGTAAGAAGTTCTTTTCCTCGCAAGGTATTTGCCCCTTTCTTTGATTTTCATACTTCTTTACACGTCGATAAAAGGTATTTGGGTTTAAATCAAGACGCTTCATTCCTTCTGTCGCAGTAATTAATCCAGATTTCCACTCATCATACACCCGAATGAAATCAGCATTGATCTCGTACTTACGTCGCCCGAATTTCACTCCCTTATTCTTTGCTACTTCAATTCCTTCAGCCTGCCGTTGTCTATTTTTTTTACGTTCTTGCTCAGCGACATAAGAAAGTAGACTTAAAAATTGGTCCTCCATTAACTTCCCAAGATCACCCATTCCCCGGAATTTCCGGCTATCAAAAAGCGTCTCATTCTCTAATACCACAATATCTGCGTTTAACTTTCGTGTAATATACTTCCACTCTAAAATAATACCATCATAATCCCGACCTAATCGATCTAGTGCATCAAGATCAAATCCCCTTCGCGAATGATTAGGAGCATCGCCTGATACTCGGACGATTGAATTCTTTTCCACTTTGTTTATCAATGAAGATATAACGTTCTTCAATTCTAAGTTCACGAAATTTCTTAAGTGTCGTTCTGGATTTTGATCCTTAGCTGAAACACGAACGTACCCCAATTTCAAAAATAGCCACACCCTCCAAAAACTATTAATCTATTTCAAAAAGTATATCAACAATATGAAATGTTTCAAAATAAAAAATCATACTTTATGACATGTGGAATATTACCTGTTTTCCAACTTGTCATTAAGTATGCTTTTTACGCCTTCTATTATTTCTTCATTTTTTGATGCCCAAACCCTAAAATAATTCGATTAGGATGTTTCCATTTTTCTATAGTATTATCTTCTACTGGATAAATTTAACTCCAAACTTTTCGATTTCTTCTAGTAACTTTAAAAAATGGGAATCTTTCCATTCAACAATTAGGTGTAAACCTGTTAAATAACCAAAATAATCCTTCTCTCTTTGCCACCTGTTCTCTAAGCTAATTTGTGTAGTTCCTTTAAAGCCGTTTCCTAGCCCTGTCTAAAGCATAAAATTTGATTTTGGGTATAAAGGAAAATAATATAGAGATATCGCAAATTATCAATTTCCTTTTGTTCGATTAGTTTATACGCATTCCAAGCAAAATAGATTTTAATAAGTTCAGAAAGGGGCGGGCACCTTTGAATCGGGAATCAAATATGATAAATGACGAACAGGCAGTTGAAATTTTCAAGGCTCTGTCAAATCAAATAAGAGTAAATATTCTGCAAATGTTGAAAGAACCTGATAATAACTTTTCCCCGCAGGCCCATGTCATCAAAGAAAAAGGCTTTGATGGCGGGGTTTGTGTTAGTGATATTCGCAGCAAAGTAGGACTATCACAGTCCACTACCTCCCAGTATTTATCTATCCTATTGCAAAGCGGTCTGGTGGAAATGAAACGAATCGGACAATGGACTTATTATCGACGGAATGAGGAAACCATTAAACAGTTTGAAAAGTATATAGGCTTAAAAATATAACCTTTTAAGGAGGACCAAGAGTGAGTTTTCAAAATCATCGTGCCTATAACAGCATGTACCAGAAAGACAAAATGACACTCGGATTTATCCTCCCGACTGCCAGGATGTCTAAAAATCCGATTATGGAGAATCAGCTGGAGCTTGCCCGTAAAATTGAGGAATATGGCTTTGCTTCATTATGGCTACGTGATATTACGATGCAGGATTTGAATATTGATGATAACGGCCAAAAGTTCGATTTATGGATTTATTTGACGTATCTTGCTGCCTATACGAAGCACATTGCGTTAGTGACAGGAAGTGTAGTTCTACCTTTGCGCCACCCCGTCAGGGTAGCCAAGGAAGCTGCATCAATCGATCAATTGTTTCCAGGTCGATTGATTATGGGAGTGGCATCAGGGGACAGGGAAAAAGACTTTACAGCTTTAGGGATATCTAAGCAAGAAAGCGGTCCGTTATTTAAAGAAAATTTCGAAATTCTCGACCGGCTGTTAAAAGAGGATCAGCCGACAATCCACAGCCACGCCGGATTTATCGATGGTACAGATATGAGGTTAATCCCAAAGCCTGTATCTTCGATTCCGACCATGGTGACTGGATTTAGCAATCAGTCTATCAATTGGATAGCAAGGAATGGGGATGGGTGGCTTCAATACCCAAGAAGCATTATTCAACAGGCGCAGCTTATCCAGGATTATCGTGCTTTAACTGAAGTTCATGCTCCAGGAGATTTTAAACCCTTCTCTCAAAGCTTGTTCATCAATTTATTGGAAAATCCCGATGAAATGCCTGTCCCCATACCCTTAGGCTATTCCGTAGGAAGAAACCGTTTAGTTGATCTACTTCATCAATTTCAAGCGATTGGTGTCAACCATTTGGCGTTTGTTCTGTATTTTTCCAAGCGCCCTCCAGAGGAAGTAATCCAGGAACTTGGAGAATTTGTTTTACCCTACTTTCCAACCCATAGAGGTACAGGCCAGCTTTAAAAAATTTAATTGTATAAAAGGAGGAAGAATTATGACAAAGAAAATAGAACTTTCAGTGCTAGATCCCTCCCCAATTGTCGAGGGAGGATCAGCCGACTTTCCCTTCAAAACACGCTTGATCTAGCAAAGAAAACAGAGCAGTGGGGATATAAACGGTTTGGCATGCTGAACATCATAATTGGGCAGGAATGGCGAGTTCAGCATCCCCGATCGTAATTGGACGAGTAGCCTCTGTCACGGAAAAAATGCGTATTGGATCAGGTGCAATGCTGCATTCCCATTATTCTCCTCTTTCCGTGGCTGAGCAATTGGGAACATTAGAAACCTTCTTCCCTGGCCGAATCGACCTTGGATTGGGGCGGGCACCTGGCACCGACCAATATTCAGCAAATGTATTGCGGCATAGGGTTGCTGGTGAACCTGAATTTGATGCCCGGCTTGAGGAGCTTATCGCATATCTTTATGGTACAGGAACAGCCACTAAGAATGGTTCATTTAGCATTCACGCCATTCCCGGCGAAAAAAAAATGTGCCAATTTGGGCTGTTAGGTTCAGGGTTTTATAGTGCACAATTGTCTGGAATGCTTGGGTTACCATTCTCTTTCGCGGGACATTTTGCTCCAGGTAACATGATGGAGGCCATAAAACTGTACCGGGATTATTTTCGTCCGTCTCAATTTTTGGAGGAGCCTTATGTACTGTTAGCCGTTCAAGTGGTGGCTGCTGATGAGAAACAGGAGGCACAAAGGATTGCCACTTCGATGTATCAAAAATTTCTTTTGTTAACCCGCGGACAGCCTTCGCCCATTTTGCCACCTGTTGATAATATGGTCAAGCTTTGGAACGATAATGAACGCAGGGCGGTTGAAGAACAGCTTTTCACTTCCATCATCGGGGACCCTGCAGGTGTGAAGCAGCAGCTCCATGAGTTAATAGAAAAGACTGACGCTGATGAAATTATGGCTCATACAGAGATTTTTGATCATAAGGCACGGCTGCGCTCTTATGAAATTTTGGCTCAGGCTGCAGTAAATTAAACATTGTCTAGTCTAATAAAGGATGTATTTTCTGCAGATATTAAATCAGTTAAATTAATGTGATTTAGATTGAAGCAGTAAAAGAAGACAAAGAAAACAACCTGTAAATTCTTTTATAGGTTTGAAACGAAATTTTTAAAGAAAGAAGATGAGCATATGCCTGAAAATGATACAAAACAAATTACGGATATTCCATTCTCGGTCCTGGATCTCTCTCCAATTGCAGATGGAAGGACGCCGGCTGATTCTTTTCGCAATACTTTGGAGCTGGCCCGGCTCGCTGAAAAGCTGGGGTATAACCGATATTGGCTCGCTGAGCATCATAATATGCCATTTATCGCCAGCTCTGCAACATCGGTAGTCATTTCCCATGTTGCAGCAGGTACATCAAAAATCCGGGTAGGTTCAGGCGGCATTATGCTGCCGAATCATGCACCTCTTGTTATTGCTGAGCAATTTGGTACTCTGGAATCATTATATCCAGGACGTATTGATCTTGGCTTGGGCCGTGCACCAGGCACTGATCAGCTTACCGCACGTGCATTAAGACGTGACTTGAGAAGTTCAGGAGAAGATTTCCCTGAGCAGCTGGCTGAGCTCCGGAATTACTTTGACCCTTCCCTGGCACAAGGATATAGTCATGTTAAAGCAATTCCGGGTGAGGGATTAAACATACCTATTTGGCTGTTAGGTTCGAGCGGATACAGTGCCCAGCTGGCAGGAGAGCTTGGACTGCCGTTTGCATTTGCGAGCCATTTCTCGCCGCATAACACACTGCCGGCTATCCAGCTGTACCGCCGTTCGTTTAAGCCTTCTAAAGTACTGGACAAGCCGCATGCAATGGTAGGGCTAAACATCATTGCGGCCGATACAGATCAAGAAGCTGAGCGGCTCGCTACAACATTGCAGCAGCAGTTCTTGAATTTGATGCGCGGGAAGGAAGTCCCATTGCAGCCGCCAGTGGATAATATTAATGATATAGCGAGCGACTATGAAATAGCTGCCCTTGAGAATCAATTAGGAACTTCGATTGTCGGCAGTCCTCAAATCGTAAAAGAAAAGCTGGAAAAGGTTCTGGATGAAAGTCAAGCCGATGAAATTATGGCAATCGCCCAGGTTTACGATCATAAGGCCCGCCTCCATTCCTATGAAATATTGGCAGAAATTACTCAGCTAAAATAGGTCAAAACTGGCATCACCATAGAAGAAACGTTGCAATTAGTGGACAAGTTAGCAGACCAGGACCTGGATTATCTCCATATTTCTGTCGGCGGCTTTTGGAACGGATCAATCCATGATGATAACAATCAGACATCCCGAGTTGTTATGATCCATGAGCGTGTCGGCGATCGTGTTCCTGTGATGGGTGTTGGGATGCTGCGGACACCCGATGAAGTGATGAAAGCATTTGGAATAGGTGTACCTTTAATCGCTTTAGGGAGGGAATTGATAATGGAACCTCAGTGGGTACAAAAGTACAAGCCGGTGAAGAAGACAAAATCCGTACAACATTTTCTAAAAAAGATCAAAAAGAACTGGCTATTTCTAGTAAAATGTGGGAGTACTATACTGGCATCCCTGGCTGGCTTCCTATTGTATAAGGAGTTCACTTATCTCATTCCATCTCTGCTTCCTTGAATTGTTCAACAAAAAATGGGAATCGTGATGATAAATGTCCTTGCTCAGCAAGTATAAGAATATACCTTATACTAAACAAGACGGTACATTTTAAAGGGAAACCATCTTAGTGGTTTCCCTCCTTTATTGAGTATTAGAGCAGAAAATCAGCCATAGTTTATTTATTTATGACTAGAAGTTATTGTTAATATGTAATCAACAATAGACGCCCATAGAAAGGATTGGATCTAAAGTGAACCTGGGATTAAAAGATAAAACGGCACTCGTGACAGGCGGCAGTAAAGGTATTCGAAAAGCAAAGGCCGTCGCGTTTGCCAAGGAAGGCACCAACCAATGTTGTAATTTGTGGCCGTGGTGAAGAAGCATTAAAAGAAGCAGCAGCAGAAAGTGAAAAGCTGGGAGGCAATAGGTTTTAATATGGAGAATGGGTGAATCTTTCGATTCCAAGCGATCAAAGGCTTTATCCAGCATTTTGGAAACGAGGATAAACAGGCCGAGATTCGATATTATAGGCGATGATTTCTCCATTAAACAGGTCAAGAATAGTCGATAAGTATAGTTTTTCCCCAGCTAGATGGAATTCCGTGACGTCTGTCACCCATTTTTCATTGGACTTTGCCGCCTTGAAATCACGTGCTAGAATGTTGGGCGCAACCTTGCCGATTTTCCCTTTGTACGAACGGTATTTCTTCATTCGAACCAATGACTTCAATCCTAGTTTATTAATCAATCGGAGAACTATTTTATGATTGATGTGAGCACCTCGGTTACGTAATTCTAGGGTAATAAGCCGATACCCATTATGCCCTTTATGCGTATGGAAAATCTCTTTGATAAGGGATTTAATTTCTGTGTATTTATCCTCACGCCCGATGGCGTTTACCCAATAATAGTACGTACTCCGTGCCATTTTAGAAATGGATAGAAGCAGACTTAAATCAAATTGTTTCCTTAGTTCATGGACTACTTTCGCGCTTTTTCAGGCTTCCTTTTCTTGAACTAAGGCATTCAACTTTTTTAGATAGGCATTCTCCGCACATAAGTATTCTAATTCAGCAATAAGTGCTTCTTGAGAACCATTAGCTGGTGATTTTTTCTTAGTATCTTTTTTCATGGATAGACGCCCCTTTTTCTTTGGTTTAAGGGCGTCTATACCTCCTTCCTTAAACTGATTTGCCCAGTTCAAAAGTGTAGAATCGGAATGTAGGTTATAGTGTACACCGGTCTCGTTGATCGATGTACCATATTCGTTCATATATTTTAGTACCTCTAGTTTAAAGGGCAGAGTGTAATTTGTATAGGATGAAACAAGTCCTTCCATCCCATTTTTTAGATAGCGACCCATCTTTTCAGAGGGGATAAAACCTACATTTCTTTCTTGAGCAACGGATTTATACGATTTTTCCCCTTCTAAGTACTCTAAAACTGCATTTGATTTTTAATCTATCGTATATTTAGTCAAAAAAACTGCACCTCCAATTGTTCGATGTTGTCTAACAATTGGGGTGCAGTTCAGTATCATGGTGCTCTTTGAAGTGGTCTACAGTTCATCATTTACTTCAGAAAATATATATACTTTTTTCCCTTTAAGAAATAGTGTTAACTATACTGATTTTTTTTTTATTATCAGATCCTTTGTGAAATAAGGAATTAAAAACGGCAGAACTTATAATTTTCCCAATAAACACAATGAAATCAAGAAAGGACATCCAGGTTTTTCATTATCCATTGTTATTAGATAAACCTTCATTTTTAGTATTCCGCCCGAGCTTTCTATAAACTGTGCTTCTATGAATGCCAAGTTTTTTAGCAGCCGCTGTAACATTGCCATTTGCCTCATTAAGTACCATAAGAATCATATGCAATTCTTGCTGCTTTAAAGAGGTTGGATAATTCACTGATTCTTCGTGGGATGAGGATGGATTAGTAAGTATTAATGGCTGTTCTTTATTATTCAATTTTTGATGTGAATGATCTGTCGCTGAATAATTTATTATCCTTTTAGATAGTCCGATTTCTTTTGGGAAATCACTGTTTGTGATTATATTGCCAGTTGCCTTTATGGCCACTTTGTAGGCAAAATTCCTTAATTCACGTACATTCCCAGGCCATTCATACTGCTCTAAGACAAACAAGTCTTGGTCGCCTATTTTAAGTGGTGGTCTCCTAATTTCTTCACAGGTTTTTGTCAAAAAATGATTTAATAGTAAGGGGACATCCCCTGTTCTTTCGCGCAGTGGGGGGACTTGCAAGGAAAGGATATTAAGCCTGTAGTAAAGGTCTTTACGAAAAGTGCCTTCCTCGCAGGCTTTTTTTAAATTACAATTTGTTGCCGCAATTACCCGTACATTTAATTTTATCGGTTCTCTTCCACCCATTCGCACAATTTCTCCTTCTTCAAGCACGCGCAAAAACATGGTCTGGATATCTAGTGGCATCTCGCCAACTTCATCTAAAAAAATTGTTCCTCCTTCAGCCTGTTGGAATTTTCCGGCACGGCCACCTTTTATACTTCCTGTAAAAGTGCCTTCCTCATAACCGAATAATTCGCTTGCTGCGAGTTCTTTTGGAATTGCCCCGCAATTAACAGCTACAAAAGCAGCTTCAGATCGATGGCTATAAGCGTGTATGGATTGGGCGAATAACTCTTTGCCAGTACCGCTCTCTCCCTCAATTAAAACGGGTAAATCCAGATTGGCCATTGTATGCGCCTCATCGATAACAGATTGGAATTCTGGAGATTTCCCAATCATATTTATGAAGGAGTACTTTGTACTAAATCTCGTTTTATTCAAAGGTTTGACTTTTGAAATCGCATGTATCATAAAACCAATAGGGAATCCTTGATGATAGAAAGGGACTGACTCAAAAATCCAGCCGTCTTTCATGCCTTCTGTGCCACTGCAATCTGATAACGAAATTATTAGTCGGTTATTGTAATCAATCCAACCTTTGTCATACCATTGGGTGGAGGCTTTGATGACTTGATGTCCACGATCGAGCACAGCCACTATTTTACTGGGGGTTTTACGAGTTGTTTCAATATAATGTTCAAGTAGCAAAAAGTGCTCAAATTTGAGCTGGCTTTGGAGCTTTTCTTCGATTGTTTGAGTGATAGAAACAACAGCGGATAGAGAGAGGGGATGTACCACGTCCCAAATACCCGTTAAGTTGACCGCTCCAAGAACCTTTTGTGTTGCAGGATCTTTAATCGGCGAGGCTGAGCATACCCAATTGTGAACAGGTTGGCAAAAATGTTCTCCCGCGAAGACTTGCATGGGGACTCCTGTAGCCAAAGAAGTGCCCATAGCATTTGTCCCTACATAGCTCTCTGACCATGAAGTCCCTGCTGTAAAATTCATATTTTCGGCTTTCCTTTTGAGAGAGGCATCTCCATCTAGATATAATAATTCTCCTTTATGATTACAAATCACAATTAAGTGACCTGAATCTATTGCTGATTCTTTAAGTTTTGGTAGAAGGGATTCTGAAATAGAAAAGAACGTGTGGGTTGTTTGATATTCTTGTATTTCATCTTGTGACAGAACCAGTGGGGCTCTCCCTTTGGTGGGGTGTACTCCATGACGAATAGAGCGCTCCCAAGATTGATAAGTTAAGGATCTCACTTCAGATACTAAATTTTGGCCTGATATAAAATTCTCCCAGGCTCTTTCGATTCTATCTTTTTCGGTCTTCGGTGAAGAGGAAATATCCAACGAAATATATGGGTTCTTCATACCGGTACCTTCCTTTTAATGTAAGTACGTGCCATGTTTCTGAAATCACCCTGACCTTTCAGTAAACGCTTACAATATTTTTAAGTGATTGATAATAAAAAGTTCTCCATCACGTTGGTAATATAGTTACACATATTATATACCAATTATCTAAATTATCAATCTTGTTAGTCTCCACTATGCTTTCCCACTCTCAAATATAATCTACTATTCTTAATCAAACTTATAAGTTAGGTGTGTCGCACTTTGCTTAATTACGATTGTCACTTTTAGATACAGTGTCGCTTTATGCACCATATATCATTAGAATAAAAATACAGAACTTTCAATATTTTTATTTAAATCTATAGTTATCATTCCAAATTTCCAATTATTTAGAACCTGATAAATATCGGAATAGAGGTACTCTTGCTTGTATTAAAGAAACATTTAATAATTTTTGATAGTAAAGAAGGAAGTTTTGGCACAGTATTTGCAATGAAGTAAAGAGAAAGGCAAAACTTGAAGGGGTGATAATGTTGTATAAAACGAAAAGCGGGGAAGAAATTTTTGTTATTGATTCTCATGTGGCAATTTGGGATGGAAGCAAGGAAAACCAGCTAAACATACATGGTGAACAGTTTATTAGTTGTTTCTATGATTATCATAAGAACTTGAGTCCTGAAGAATATTTTTGGCCAAGGGAAAAATTCGAGAAATATGGCTCTGAAACGTTGGTACAGGATGTCATTGTAAAAGGATATGCTGATATGGCTATTTTTCAACCGGTATATCTTAAGGAGTTTTACAAAAACGGGTTTGGAGATTTTGATGTGAATGATGCCCTTTCAAAAAAATATCCAAATCGTTTTATATGTAATGGGACGCTTGATCCTCGACATGGTGAGCGCGGGTTAGAAAATCTAGTAGCGATGAAATTGAAATACGGTTGGCAAGGTATAAAACTTTATACAGCTGATTGGTATGGCGATTCTAAAGGGTATAAGCTGTCTGATCCGTGGTCTCAGCGTTATCTGCAAAAATGCCTTGATCTGGGAATAAAAAATATTCATATCCATAAAGGTCCAACGGTCACACCGCTTAATCGCGACGCTTTTGATGTAGCTGACGTTGATGATGCTGCAAGTACTTTTCCAGAACTGAATTTTATCGTAGAGCATGTTGGGTTGCCTAGACTGGAAGATTTTTGTTGGATTGCAACACAAGAGAAAAATGTATACGGGGGATTAGCTGTAGCCATATCACTTATCCATCAACGTCCTCGTTATTTTGCAGAAATCATAAGTGAGTTATTGTACTGGCTGGATGAGGATCGCATCCTTTTCGGGAGTGATTATGGAATATGGGAACCAAAATGGCTTATCGAAAAATTCGTTGATTTTGAGCTTCCTGAAGATATCCAACAGGAAACAGGCGTAACTTTTGATTTGAATGTAAAAAAGAAAATTTTAGGCGGTAATGCAGCCAGACTCTATAATATTGATATCGAGGCTCAAAAAGCGAAGTTACAAAAGTGCGAACTAGCTTCACATATAATGGTTTAATCTCAATCAATAGACCAGTTGAGTCGTGTTAAAGTTTTGTATCAATCATTGAAAAAGAGAGGTGCATCGAACTTTATGAACAAAGAAAAACAGGTTTATAGCATGCTTGATAAAGTTTATGATCCAGAATTAGACCAGCCTTTAACTGAATTAGGATTTATCGATCACACGGTAATAAAAGAAAACGATGTCGAAGTAGTTTTTCGATTACCAACTTACTGGTGTTCACCTAACTTCGCATATATCATGGCCGAAGATATACTGAAGTATGTGGCTGAATTAGACTGGGTAAATGAAGTTAAAGTAACTTTATTAGATCACTGTGCTTCGGATGAAATCAACCAAGGTGCAACTTCAGGTAAATCCTTTAGCGAATCCTTTAGTAGTTTATCTGATGGAGATCTTGATGAATTACGTAAGACTTTCCAGATAAAAGCTTTCTATGCAAGGCAAGAGAAACTTATAAGATATTTACTTCAAAATGGGATGTCAAAGAAAGAAATCCTCAATTTATCTATCCAAGAGCTATATGAACTGCCTTTATCTGTAGAAGGGAAGTTACTTAGGGAAAAATACCTGGAAAAGAAAAAAACGTCGAATTACTTAAATCAATTAGCCATAACCACTCCTGAAGATAAAGAGATAACTGAAGAAGGGTTTGCTGATTATCTGCGAAGTGCTAAAGGGTCACGAATGAATATGGAGTTTAATGCTCATTATTGTCGCGGTTTATTAGAGGCTCGATATAATTTGCCTTCCGCTGATGAAAGTACATTGACGAAAATATAATTTTAAGGATGCTTATGAATTTTAAAAAAATTTCAGAAAAGGAATGTGATGAAAAATGAGTAAAAACGTTCTTATTATAACTGGTGACGCTGTAGAGGCATTGGAAGTATTTTATCCATATTATAGATGTATCGAAGAAAATATTAATTGCACAATTGCCTCACCTGTGAAAAAAAGTCTCCAGACAGTTGTTCATGATTTTTTGCCTGAAATGGAAACGTTTACAGAAAAATGGGGATATAAAATTGAATCTCATGCCTCGGTTGATGAGATTGAACCTACTGATTATGACGCACTTATTATTCCTGGGGGCCGTGCTCCTGAATATATTCGTATGAATAAAAAAGTACAAGATATAACTGCCCATTTTTTAAAAGAAAATAAACCACTTGGAGTTATCTGTCACGGACAACTGGTATTAACAACGATAAGAGAATATATAAAGGGCAGGGAGATGACAGCTTATACGGCATGTAGACCCGAAATAGAAGCTGCAGGAGCTACATACGTGGAAGAAATGCTTCATGTTGATGGCAATATCGTGTCAGGGCATGCTTGGCCAGATCTCCCAGGTTTTATGAAAGAATTCTTTAAATTGCTAAATGTTAAAAAAGAAGCTTCTGTTTAAATAAGTCAAAAGGACTGAAACATTCCCTCCTTATTTTCAAGCAAATATGGGTGAGAATACTAATATTGAGAAAAAAGGGTTGCCACTGGCAATCCTTTTTATATTGGACCATATTTATGGCAGAATTTATTATTTTTTTTGAATTTAACATTACATTCATTTTATTAACTGGTTATTAGATGTTCAAGAAGTTTTTCATTGATAAAATTACCATGGCTCAAATTCCTTAGTGAGTATATATTAAAAAATGACATAATAGAAATCCTATTTTGTTTTGTACATACAGATATGAGGAAAAATATCTTTTTTTTATCTGGACAATTTTTCATATCTTCAATCCTTAAACCATTTTCGAAATGGATCTTTTAAGAGAGCGCCATTCAATTGATCCCAAAATTCAGCAAAAACTTCTCTATATATGACGAGTTTCTTCTATATATACTCTCCAAATACATCTGATTTCCACAAATTAATCGCATGGCGTTCTTTTTCAAAAACCTTCTCCAAATAAATCTCTGGAATTAGAAATAAACTTAAAAAAAGGTGTATGTCTACAATAATCTATAATAAATAATTTTTTGATTATTTGTTAAATTCTAAATTTTTTGTTGAAATATATATTGGAAAGTGTTTTAATAAATGTAAGAATATAACTTGTCAGATATGTGATGTCTGAAAGGGTAGAGGGTGGTGTGTAAATGTGGGGAAAATATTCACCAAGAAAGTGTCGGAAACAGTCGAAGAAGAAATAGAGAAGATGATTGAGTCTGGAAAATTCCAGTCAGGTGAAAAGCTACCTTCCGTTAGGGAATTATGTGATTTATTCGGTGTTGGACGTTCCGCTGTCCGAGATGCAATCACTACACTTAAAGGAAAAGGTACTGTTTACGTAAAACAAGGGGAAGGTACATACATTTGCGAATTTGATTCCACAAAATTGTTTACCAACCATATGTTAATCCCCAGCTGTGAAGACATAAGTGAATTATTTCAAGTCAGGAAAATATTGGAGACCGGTATTGCGGAAATGGCTGCTTCCAATCGGTCGGTACAAGATTTGGTACGTATGGAAGAAATCCTTTCAAACCTTTGCATCAATGGCTGGGAAGCGGACTACCACTTTCATATGGCGATTGCTAATGCGACAGGAAACAAAAGCTTGATTCAATTAGTGCAAACCATTTCAACCACTATGAAGAAGGCAATGATTGATTTTCACAGGTATATTCAAGAGAATGAGAGCATCGTAAAAACGATTGATGAACAACATGATAAAATCTATGAATCAATAAAGATGGGGCACCCTATAAAAGCTAATCAGTCGATGATTAACCACTTACAGTATGTTGAAGAACTTTTGCAAAACAATATTTTACAAAAGGTATGAAGTTTAAAATGTTTTTTTGCAACAATATAGAAACGATGTTTGTTATTACGAAACAAAAAGGAGGCGTGGGTATTGATCGTAGCAGATCTTCTATCAGATTTAAAGTCATTTTTACCTGAAGTGCAAATAGTTGAGGGGGAAAACCAAAGCCATCCACTTGGGAATGGTGGTCAGGTATCGGTTTACCCGAAAACAGAGGGAGAAATAGCAAGTATTTTAAAGTATGCAAACGAAAAAGGGAAAAAAATAACGGTGGTAGGAGGCGGAACCAAGAGAGGTTTTGGAGGATTGATTGAAACAGCTGATATCTTACTCTCATTATCGAAATATAAAGGAATTGTCAAACATACTGTAGGAGATATGACATTAACGGTTAAAGCAGGTACTTCATTTAAAGAATTGCAAGAATATTTGGCACAACATAATCAGAAGGTTTCGCTGGACCCTGTATGGCCTGAAGATGCGACAATTGGTGGAATCATCGCTTCAAATGAAAGCGGTCCTAAAAGATTGGGTTATGGTTCTTCCAGAGATGTGGTAATAGGACTTCGCTTGGTTTACCCGGATGGCAGTATCATAAGAGCTGGGGGAAATGTAGTAAAGAATGTGGCTGGGTACGATATGAACAAACTTTTTATAGGATCGATGGGTACACTTGGTATTTTATCTGAAGTGACTTTGAAGCTTAGACCAATGCCAAAGTACGAAAGCCTTGGACTGTTAGTGTTTCCCGATGGAAATCTCGAAGAAGTTCGGTCACTAGTTGTTAAGTTGTTGGATTCAGTGATGGAACCAATCGCTTTGGAACTGCTAAATCCAGCTTTATCGGAAAGGTTAACGGGTCAAAACGTTTATACCTTAGCAATTTCATTTGAAGATGTGGAGAGCTCTGTTCATTACCAGGAGGATTTTGTAAAGAACATCCAACCTTCCAACGCAAAAATGACAGTGCTTTCACAAAATGAGGCACAAGCTTTTTGGGACAAATTTTATTCGGTTTCTCCAAATGGGGCAACACTTGCTAGTGGAAATCAGATAGAAGCGGCATTGAAAATAGGCGTTGTTAACCTAGATGTTTTGAAGGTCATTAAAGAAAGCCACATTTTACATCACTCTAGTACTCTTACAGTAGAAGCACATGGTGGACTAGGTCATGGAATATGCCAGGTTAACCTAAAGGGAACTGACGACGAAGACCTAACACAGGTAATATTAAAGCTCAGAAAATCCGTCGAAGCATTGGGTGGTTATGTGATTGTGAAGCATCTGCCTTTAACGCTCCGTCAGCAAATTGATGTATGGGGTGAAAAACCATCACATTTCTTCTTGTTAGAAGGAATTAAAACAAAGATCGATCCGAATAGAGTACTTAATAATAAAAGATTCGTGGGGGGGATTTAATAGTGAGTCTGAGAGAAGTGGATATAAAGCAAGATCCATCTTGTACATCTAATAGCTTAAGCAACTATCTATGGAGCGATAAGCCTGATGAAAACAAATGGGCAGATTGCGTACATTGTGGTATGTGTTTGGAATCGTGCCCAACATATGAGCTGACAGGCCAGGAACAGCATTCTCCCCGTGGGCGTGTTCATCTTATCAAATCAGTAGCAGAAGGAAAGCTTGAGGTGAACGAGCAATTCATGGATCCTGTTTTTGCTTGTCTTGACTGTCGTGCATGTACCACTGCTTGTCCGGCGAATGTAGATGTCGGAGGATTAATTGAAGAGGCTCGCGGACAAATTCGACAGGCGATTCCATTGACAGGAGTGAAAGGGAAAGTAAGTAGAATAGTACTTGAAGGAATGTTCCCACATCAAAACCGAATGAATACAGTGGGGAGTTTATTAAAGTTCTATCAAAAGAGCGGATTGCAGAAAGTGGTTCGCAAAACAGGGTTAATGAATATCATGCCACAGCATTTAATTGAGATGGAAGCAATTATGCCTGAAATTAAAGAGCCTGTACGCAAAAAATACAAAAATGAAAAAGTGATCAAGGCAATAGGAGAAAAGAAAGCAGAAGTGGCGTTTATGACAGGTTGCGTGATGGACGTTATGTTCAGTGATATTAATCAGTCCACGATTAATGTTTTAACACGAAACGGAAATGATGTGACAATTCCGCAAAACCAAACTTGCTGTGGAGCCTTACATGTTCATGCCGGTGACCGTGAAACTGGAAGAAAGCTGGCGAAACAGAATATCGAAGCGTTTAAGGATGCTGATAAAGTCATCGTTAACGCAGCAGGATGCGGCTGTATGCTTCAGGAATATGCTGAATTGTTTCGTGAAGAGCCTGAATGGCATGATAAAGCTGAAGAATTTTCCGCGAAGGTCGAGGACATCTCTAAATATATTCATGAAACAGGCTATGAAATACCAAAAGCTGAATTGAACACTCGTATCACATATCATGACGCATGCCATTTAGCACATGGTCAAGGAATTCGCCAGGAACCGAGAGACCTCCTTGTTAGTATTCCAGGAGTTGAAATGGTACATATGCCAAACGCTGATCGCTGCTGTGGAAGTGCAGGTATATATAACATCACTAATCCAGAAATGGCCGGTGCCGTGCTAGAAAGCAAAATGAAGAATGTTCCAGGCGATGTTGAGATGATTTCAATGGGTAACCCAGGATGTATGCTTCAGATGGCAATGGGGGTACAGAAGTATGGTAGAAATCAAAAAGTCGTCCATACAATTCAGCTTCTGGATTGGGCTTATCAAAAAGAGGATGATCTAAAGGGGGGACAGTAAATGGCAAGGAAAAAAATAAAATCGAATGATCGGCATATAAAGAATTTAGAGGCTATTGTTGGCGATGCCAATTCAATTCTATTTCACAAAGAGGATCTGCTTGCCTATGATAGCGATGGATTTACGCTTCATAGACACTTACCTAAAGCGGTTGTGTTTCCAAAAGATACTCAGGAAGTAGCCAAACTAGTTAAATACTGTTCCGAAAATAAACTGCCGTTCCTAGCCCGTGGCGCTGGAACCGGATTAAGCGGCGGTGCTATACCTTTAAATGAAGAAGTCATTATTAGTCTGGTCAGGATGAAGAAGCTATTAAGCCTTGATCTCGAAAATAGGCGTGCTGTTGTACAGCCTGGTTTTATCAACCTTAAACTCACGAACTCTATCTCTGATAAAGGGTATTACTATGCTCCGGATCCTTCTAGCCAATATTGTTGTACAATTGGCGGAAATGTCGCAGAGAATGCTGGAGGGGCTCACTGTCTTAAATATGGGGTAACCACGAATCACATTCTAGGGCTGGAAGTAGTACTGCCTAACGGCGAAATTATAGAAATCGGTGAAAATGGAATTCCTGATTCTCCTGGATATGATTTGCTCGGTCTGTTGACAGGTTCTGAAGGAACATTAGGCATTGTAACGAAAATCACTGTTCGTATATTGAAAAACCCCGAAGCGAAACAAACTGTTCTTGCTTACTTTGATAAAGTGGAGGACGGAAGTCAGGCCGTGTCTGATATAATTTCAGCAGGAATCGTACCGGCAGCCCTTGAAATGATGGATAAAACAGCGATTGAGGGAGTGGAGGCGGCTGCTTTTCCAGTAGGTCATCCAAGTGATATTGAGGCTGTCCTACTCATTGAAGTGGATGGAATCTCAGCAGGTATTGAAGAGCAAATTAATCACATTTTGGAAGTGTGTAAGTACAGAAATGTACTTGAAGTGAAGGTAGCACAGGATGAACTCGAAAGAGGTAGATGGTGGGCCAATCGTAAAACAGGATTTGGTGCCATGGGAGCCATTTCACCGGACTATTTAGTACAGGACGGTGTCATTCCACGAAGCAAATTGCCCGAGGTATTAAACAAAATCAGTCGAATCAGCGAAGAATTTGGTTTGCGAATCGCTAATATTTTCCATGCGGGTGATGGGAATTTACATCCACTTGTTCTTTTCGATGCCAGAATCCCAGGGGAAAGCGAAAAGGCCCTGGCAGCTGGTAGTGCCTGCTTAAAAGCATGTGCTGATGTTGGGGGGACAATTACAGGTGAACACGGAGTGGGGATTGAAAAAATAGAGGAAATGCGTTTCGTCTTTTCTGATGAAGAGATTATTGCACAAACAGATATTCGAGAAGTATTCAATCCTCATAACCTTTTAAACGCAGGGAAATTATTCCCAATGCCGGGACGCTGTGTTGAGATAAAAAGAGATTTAAAAGAAAAAGAAGCAGCTGCTATATCTTAAATATGTTTGTCTGGTAAGGCGCAGTCCATACAACGGATGAAGCCAATTCATTTCGTGGTGTAGTCCTTTTGCTAAAGTTTAGAGATAAATATAAATTGTAAAAATATTATGAAAATAATTGAATCTACATCAGGTATCGTGCTATCATTTTTATACACAGATAAAGAAACAACGTTTTGTAATAGCAAACAAAACAGAGTGATTAAGAAAATTACATCCTAGAGAGAACAAATTACTTTTTTCCAGAGAATTATCTAAAATAAAATGTTGATTTTCAAGGAGGAACTCATAATGACAAAATATATTAAATCAGGGAATCTTCAAGTTGCAACGGAATTATATGAATTTATTAATTCAGAAGCTCTACCAGGTAGTGAAGTGGATCGTGACCAGTTTTGGTCTGGTTTAGAAAATTTGATCAATGATTTAACCCCTAAAAATAAGGAATTATTGGCACATCGTGAAGAGATTCAAAATCAAATAAATGCTTGGTATCGAAAAAATAATAATGATTTTGATTTTGAAGAGTATAAATCATTTTTAAAAGAAATTGGATATCTTGAACCAGAGGTTGAAGATTTCAAGATCACCACTGAAGGTGTGGATGCCGAAGTCGCTATCCAAGCTGGACCGCAACTGGTTGTTCCAGTTAATAATGCTCGTTATGCAATCAATGCCGCCAACGCACGCTGGGGAAGCCTTTATGACGCACTTTATGGTACAGATGCAATCAGTGAAGAAGATGGTGCACATCGAGAAGGTGGCTACAATCCAGTTCGTGGTGCTAAGGTTATTGAGTTTGGAAGGGAGTTTCTTGACCAAGCGGCTCCATTAAGGGAAGCTTCTCATAAAGATGCTGTGAAATACACAATTGAGTCTGGAAAGCTGAATGTTGCACTCCGGAATGGAGAAACGACAGGACTTGAGGACGAATCGAAATTAACTGGCTATCAAGGACAACCACAAGATCCAAGTGCTGTACTTTTGAAAAATAATGGCCTTCACTTTGAAATTCAAATCAATTTCAGTCATCCAATCGGAAAAACTGACGAGGCTGGCGTTAAAGATATTCTTTTAGAAGCAGCAGTAACGACGATTATGGACTGTGAAGATTCAGTAACGGCGGTAGATGCCGAGGATAAAGTTCTGGTTTACCGTAACTGGTTAGGATTAATGAAAGGAGATTTATCTGCTACCTTCATAAAAGGCAATAAATCAACGACAAGAACTCTTAATCCTAATCGCATTTATTTGTCCCCGACGGGAGAAGAATTGTCTTTGTCAGGTCGTTCACTTTTGTTTGTTCGTAATGTAGGACATTTAATGACGAATAATGCAATCTTAGATCAAAATGGGGAGGAAATCCAAGAGGGAATTTTAGATGCAATCATCACTAGTCTTCTTGGAAAACATACTCTTTTAGGAAATGGCCCTTACCAAAACTCATCCGAAGGATCCATTTACATCGTTAAACCTAAAATGCATGGATCAGAAGAGGTCGCTTTTGCCAACCATCTATTTGATCAAGTGGAGGAATTGCTCGGTCTAAAACGGAATACTCTAAAAATTGGTGTTATGGATGAGGAGCGCCGCACATCTTTAAACTTAAAAGCTTGCATAAGCGAAGTTAAGGAACGGGTAGTATTCATAAATACCGGATTTTTAGACCGTACTGGTGATGAAATCCATACCTCTATGGAAGCGGGAGCAATGATTCGAAAAAGTGAAATGAAATCATCTACTTGGTTGCAAGCCTATGAACAATCGAATGTTAATACAGGACTTGTAAGCGGCTTCCAGGGGCGTGCCCAGATTGGAAAAGGTATGTGGGCTATGCCGGACTTGATGGATGAAATGTTAAAACAAAAGATTGGTCATGTAAAAACAGGTGCAACTACGGCGTGGGTTCCATCACCTACTGCAGCTACATTGCATGCACTGCACTACCATCAAGTTGATGTAACGAAGATCCAAAATGAAAAAATTAGTGAATCCAGAGACTTGAGGGATGACATTTTACAATTCCCAGTTGCGAAACATTCTGATTGGAGCCCGGAGGAAATACAGGAAGAGATTGATAACAATGCTCAAACTATGCTAGGTTATGTTGTTCGCTGGGTGGACCAGGGAGTTGGTTGCTCGAAAGTACCTGATATCAACGACGTGGGACTAATGGAAGATCGTGCAACCTTACGTATATCCAGCCAACACATGGCGAACTGGCTACACCACGGTATCATAACAAAGGAACAAGTGCTAGAGACGCTTCAGCGTATGGCTAAAGTAGTAGACGAACAAAATGCTGGAGACGCTGCATATCGCTCAATGTCTGCGAATTTTGACGATTCGGTGGCATTTCAAGCAGCCTGTGACCTGATTTTTGAAGGTTATAATCAGCCAAGTGGCTACACTGAGCCAATCTTGCATCGTCGCCGCATTGAAGCAAAAGCAAAGTTTGCTATAAAACAATAAACACCTAGGGGACATTCTATTTTTTTAGGATGTCCCGATCTACAATGTAAAGAGTATATGGCTAATTTAATTGAAGAACTTATTTTCTGTTGAAATGGAGAGATCACAGAATTCCTGAAAGTACTGCAGTTTCAACAACTAACTTTCATTATTAAATAGTGAAAACAGATTGGGGGAGTTGAAGCTATGAAAGACCTTCGGGAAAAAGCGCTAGACCTTCATATGAGGTCTAAAGGGAAAATAAATGTAAATGTAAAAGTAGCTGTAGAAAACGCAAATGATTTAAGTTTAGTATATTCACCGGGAGTAGCTGAGCCTTGTAAAGAAATCTTCCAAAATCCCGAAAAGATTTATCATTACACACTTAAAGGGAACCTTGTAGGAGTTGTTTCAGATGGATCGGCTGTATTAGGGCTAGGCAATATCGGAGCAGCAGCATCGATGCCAGTAATGGAAGGAAAGGCAGCATTATTTAAAGCATTTGCGGATATTGATGCATTTCCTATTTGTCTAAATACAAACGACGCAGAAGAAATTATTTCAATTATCAAAGCCTTGGAACCTACTTTTGGAGGAATAAATTTAGAAGACATTTCAGCTCCGAATTGTTTCATTATTGAGGAAAGACTGAAAAAGGAAATGAACATTCCTGTTTTTCACGATGATCAGCATGGAACTGCGATTGTTACAGCAGCAGGGTTAATTAACGGATTAAAAGTCGTAAATAAACGGATTGAAGAAATTAAGGTGGTTGTAAATGGTGCAGGTGCTGCAGGAATCGCAATTTCAAAATTGCTGCTCAACATGGGTGTTCAGGATATCATTTTGTGCGATACAAAAGGAGCCATCTATAAAGGTCGCGAAAATGGAATGAATTCGATGAAGGAAGAAATAGCTCAAATCACTAATAAAAACAGGCTGGTCGGTGCATTGGAGGATGTTATAAAAGGTACTGACGTTTTTGTTGGCGTCTCAGCTGCTGATGCAGTTAATACCGCCATGGTACAGTCTATGAACAAAGACAGCATTATTTTTGCAATGGCAAACCCGGTACCCGAAATAATGCCGGATAAAGCAAGGGCAGCCGGTGCAGCTGTTGTTGGTACAGGGCGTTCAGATTTACCTAACCAAGTAAATAATGTACTAGCGTTTCCAGGGATTTTTAAAGGGGCACTTCAGGTGTTCGCTTCTGAAATTAATGAAGAAATGAAAGTGGCAGCGGTTTATGCAATTGCAAACTTAATTCAGCCGCAAGAACTGACACATGATTATGTAATACCAAATGCTTTTGACAACCGAGTAGTAGAATCTGTCGCCAATGCTGTAGCAGAGGCAGCAATACAGTCTGGTGTTGCGAGAAAAAAAACCGAAATAGAAGTCTGAGAGGAGCAATAAAACAATGAAGTTTACTAGGTTTATAGCTAATTCTTCCATTCATACAGGTGTTAAAGAAGAAGAAATAATAAGGGTAATTAAGGGCGATATTTTTGGTGCTTGGGAGTATACAGGCCAAACATTTTCTCAGGGTGAAGTTAAGTCTATTGCACCCTTAGAACCAAATCAAATCATTGGAATCGGTGCAAACTTTGTTTCAAATGTGGAAGATCTTCCGGAACAGCTCCCGGAAATTCCGGTATTCTTCTTTAAGCCAACTTCATCAGTGATTGGACCTGAAGAAGAAATTATCATTCCAGAGGGTATCAAGGAAGTAAAGTTTGAATCCGAATTAGCGATTGTCATTGGGAAAGAGGCAAAAAATGTGCCTGAATCCGACGTACTGGATTATGTTTTTGGATACACAGTTGGAAATGACGTAACAGCACCTCAGTTTTTCCACCAGGATGGCCACTGGACAATTGGTAAATCATTTGACACGTTCACTCCATTAGGTCCTGTTATTGAAACCGTACTTGATCCTTTTAATGTAAAGGTCAAAGCAAAACTGAACGATGTTGAAAAACAAAACAGTGCAACTGAACTGATGATTATTCCAATTCGCAGAATGGTTTCCTATCTGACAAAAGTTATGACACTTAAACCGGGAGATGTAATTTTAACAGGTAGTCCTGTTGGAGCAGAGTTGGTCGGCGCTGGCGACGTTATAGAATGTGAAATAAAGGAAATTGGGAATCTTCGAAATACGTTTGTTACTGCTAAAGAAGGTGCAAGAGCGTATTAGGTACGGTTAAAACGCCTGGTGAAAACTATGTGCTATAATGAGTCTATTATGGTTGCACAGAGGTGAGTAATTTTGGACAGAGAGAATATGGTGAAATCTGTGAGCAGGGCGTTAGACATAATTACTATTGTGAGTTTAAAAAAGGGTGGCTTAGGTGTAACAGAGATTTCCAAGCAAATAGATATAAATAAAAGCTCAGTTTATCGGATACTATCAACATTAGTGCAGTATGGGTATATTGAGCAAGATAGTGAAACGGAACGTTATAAGCTGGGATATAAATTTTTAGAGGTTAGTTCCAAATTGCTGGAGTCAATTGATTTGAGATCGGAAGCAAGGCAATACTTGCAAGAACTGGAGAATACCACAAATGAGGTTATCCATCTTGTTGTTTATGACCAGGGTGAAGTGGTGTATATTGAAAAGCTAGAAGGAAACGAAACGCTGCGAATGCACTCTAAAGTTGGAAAACGAGCACCCATGCATTGCACTTCAGTCGGCAAAGCAATTCTCGCTTATTTGCCATCTAATGTCGTGCTTAACATTCTTGAGCAAAAGGGAATGCCCATGCATACTGACAAAACGATTACGAATAAAGATGATTTCCTTCAAGAACTCATTCAGGTTAGAATTAAAGGCTATGCATTGGATCTAGAAGAAAATGAATACGGAATTACTTGTATTGCCGTTCCTATTTTCGATCATTCGGGGAAAGTCATTGCTGCTGTCAGCATATCTGGTCCAACAATGCGTATGACTGATCAGCGGATCGATCTACTACAGTTACAAATGATTCAAATTGGAAAGAAAATTTCGACAAGGCTTGGATTTGAAAGTAGAACTACTTGAAAACCACTATCAAAATTTGTCCGATTCTTTTGAAAAAAAGATATATCGGGCAAATTTTTTTTGTGAACTTTATTTTTAAAACATTCTAAAAATATTGAAATTTTACCAATAATTTGTATAATTGAAATAGGATTAGTGTTTGTTATAGAACAACTACTTATATAGTTACATAACAATAGTGTTTTATCGCAAACTTACAGAAACATTGTTTCTTAATACGAAACAGAAAGGGGGAATTGTCTTATAGAGTGTTATGATGCCGATAGAAGTGTTAAGTGAAATGTTATGTAGAAAAGACAGTAGATTTGCTAGCGTGATTCTTTTTGTATATCTCACCTTAGTCGCAATGTCCTTTAGTAACTAAAGGTTTAAAGCAATTTATAGGCCCTTTACCGGACAAGCACCATAATGATTTTATCATTACGCAACCAAGATAAAATCACAAACATCCGGACTTTACAACACGGAATTTTTAATATTTTCAGTGAATTCAATTTTTTTCACTTTCTTGTAAATTAGAGCAGAAGAAATGGTAGCATATTTTAATGAAAAATATGTAAGCGGTTACTTTTAGGGACTATAAATTGGAGGGTACAATATGACATATACACAAAACTTTACAGTGGTAGGAGATAGCCTAGCTCTATCCGCTATCGTGGCAGTAATTCCAATACTTTATTTCTTCTGGGCATTGGCAGTGAAGAGAATGAAAGGGTATCTGGCAGGGCTCACGACGCTATTGATTGCTTTGATATTGGCGGTTATTGCATTTGGAATGCCAACACAAATGGCGATTATGTCTGCTACACACGGGGCAGTATACGGGGTTTTGCCTATTGGTTGGATCATTATCAGTTCAGTTTTCCTTTATAAATTAACCGTAAAAACAGGACAATTTGATATTATTCGTAATTCAGTTGTTTCACTTACGGAAGACCGCCGTCTTCAGGCACTATTGGTAGCGTTCTCATTTGGGGCATTTCTTGAAGGAGCCGCTGGTTTTGGTGCACCTGTTGCCATTTCTGCTGCACTTCTTGTTGGTCTTGGATTCAATCCTTTATATGCAGCTGGCTTGTGTTTAATTGCCAATACAGCACCGGTTGCATTCGGTGCAATAGGAGCACCCATTATCGCGCTTGAGGGACCTACCGGAATTTCTGCGATGGAGATTTCAAAAATGGTTGGACGCCAATTACCGTTTTTATCTGTAGTCATACCATTTTATTTAATCGTGATTATGGCAGGCTTTAAAAAAGCCTTCGAAGTCATGCCTGCAATTTTAGTAACTGGTATTACTTTTGCAGTAACACAATTCTTAAGCTCTAACTTCCTTGGACCAGAACTTCCGGATATTTTATCGGCTCTTGTTTCATTACTTGCTTTAGCAGTTTTCCTTAAATTTTGGAAACCGAAAACTATCTTCCGTTTTTCAGCCGAACAAGAAATGGCTGCAACACTTGCTGTAAATGAACCTTCTGGCCACAAGCCAACTTATACAGGCGGACAAATTTTTAAAGCGTGGTCACCATTCCTAGTTTTAACGGGAGTAATCTCCCTTTGGGGAATTCCAACCATAAAGCAGGCTCTAACAGGACACTATGAAGGAACAAATGTTGTTTTATCAACGATTAATTCTATAGGGCATGCATTATCGTTTATACCCAACGTTCCTTTATTAAATAATAAGATTATAAACGCTGCGGGAGAAACGATACCTGCCTTTTACAAGCTGGAATTGCTAGGTGCTGCTGGTACAGCGGTTCTGATTGCATCAATCATTACGAAATATATTGTAAAAATTTCTTGGAAGGGTTGGATAGTTACATTCGGTGAAACACTAAACGAACTTAAATTTCCCATTATCACAATAGCTTCTGTTGTAGGATACGCTTATGTAACAAACTCTTCAGGAATGAGCACATCTATGGGTATGGTATTGGCGAAAACAGGATTTTTATTCCCTTTCTTCTCTCCTATACTAGGCTGGCTAGGAGTGTTCATTACTGGTTCTGATACTTCAGCCAACTTACTATTCGGTAACATGCAAAAAGTTACAGCTACTTCAATAGGCATGGATCCGGTGCTCGCAGTGGCAGCGAACTCTTCAGGCGGAGTTACCGGAAAGATGATTTCACCTCAATCAATTGCAGTAGCTTGCGCCGCAGTAGGCCTAGCAGGGAAAGAATCTGATTTGTTTCGCTTCACAATAAAGCATAGTATTATACTGGTGATTATTGTTGGAATCATGACATATTTGCAGAATGGGGTGTTATCCTGGATGATTCCTTAAGTAAGATTGCAAAGCAAATATCTTTATTTAGTGTCAATATGAGTTGATAAAAATAAGAAAAACACCATTTAAAAGTCGCAAGTATGTCAAAGTATATTAGTATTGGTACCTTTCTAAATGCCTTGTTAATAGGCCCAATCATGGATTTTTTCTTACATCTCAACATTCTTCCATATGAAATGCTGGAATACAATAAGTGATTATTCAAAAAAAGGGGAGAACATGTCATCCAGCTGACTTGTTTCCCCTTTTTTCTTTTTCTTTATAAAGAGAAGGAGTTAAGTAAAAATACATGAATTAGATGTAACAGCATTAGACATTACCTTTTTTTAGGTTCGCAGACCTAATCGGGAATGCTGTTCTCTTATAACCTTTTTAACCGTTTGTCCGCCATTCGCCCAGATGCACAACCCGCTCTAGAGTACCCGCTTGCATATGTACTAACCACCGAGTTAGATAGCGTCTTGAGAGTGATGGGAATAATTATCCTGATGGTCCTAAATACAGCAAAAACTTCTCTATATATGACGAGTTTCTTCTATATTAAATTATTTGAACTTAGGTTATCAAACCCCAAAAATAAAATGAAAATGAATTTGTATCTAAACGCATTAAAATATGCAATCGAATTTGAACATAATAGCATGCAATATATGAGTAATGAGGGATTTGAAAATAACGGTTTGTTATATTCTGAAAGAAATATTGAAACATCTTTATATATTGAATTATATTCTCCTCATAGCAGAAGTGATGAACAAAGAAGATACGGTTATAATTTGGAGAAAATTAGTTATTTAAGTTATGATGCAGGCTACAACAATAAACAATGGGCGTACATTCAATTAGAAGAGGCGCGTCCATTTCTAGAAAAGTATGTTTCGTTTAAAGGTGCTGAGGGTGATTTTAAGCATTATGCGTTAGTTAAATTGGCATTGTACTTAGACTGCTTGGAAAATAAATGCTTTATAAATAAGAATATTCCTAATGATTTAAAATACCGTAAGAGACTGCTATCTGATGACGAGTGAATGAATTATTTTCTGATAAATAGCCTTTTCATTATCAATATATTAACGAATATAAGATATTAAGCAACTTTTTAATTTAATTGTAATAGCCAAAATCCTTAGATTAATTTCTAAGGATTACTTGTTCGGTTGAAGGTCTATCAGAATGGTTTAATTTTTTGTTTACATACGGAACATTAGTTCTTATATAATGGTATCAAAGGAGAGGATTCAAAATTACAATACGTGACCGTGGTAAAATGAAATGGCAGTCGGCTTCTTTCATACCGCTAGCATTCGAACTGACCAGCGAAATGTTTATTAAATAAGCGCGCCAATCTAAGCCAATACAAGACGAACATCAAACGGAAGAGTTTGACCTGCGTATAGCATACGCCACAGAATACAATCATGTGATAAGCAAGAAGGAAGCACTGAAATCTAAGTTTTTATTAATGTATAAATTTGGTAAAATTAGATTTTAAAACTAACCAACATCTTTTAGGGAGGAAGCAAATGAAGGTAAATAAAATACATCATGTAGCAATAATTTGTTCCGATTATGAAAAGTCAAAGAACTTCTATGTAAA
>NZ_JAZHFU010000020.1:55523-56054 GCF_036541465.1 Bacillus sp. CFBP9009
TATCGTCGGAGGGGAATATCAGCTGGAATTATTCTCATTTCCTGATAGCCCCCATCGTCCTAGTTATCCTGAAGCTAGAGGGCTTAGACATCTTGCTTTTGAAGTGGAAGATATTAATCAAGCGATTGAAGATTTAGAAAACGAAAACATTCCAGTCGAACCTATCCGTGTTGATGAGTTAACAGGAAAAAGGTTTACTTTTTTTTGTGATCCGGATGATTTGCCTCTAGAAATATATGAAAAGTAGGAATTACAAGCCTAGAGGGCTGTAAAGCATGAAGTTTTAGAGGAGAGGTAAAACTTGAGGTTATTTCTTTTTTTAAGTTGATTTCAAAGATGAATACGATGAATTAAAGAGGTTACTTATGGAATTAAATTATGATTCCCTATGATATGTCGATACTATTAAGTTTAAGCCACTTGTATTCCATATTTCGATGAGAGCTGAAATAATCAACAGCTATAATATCTGTAGATCGGTCATTTAAATATGTCAGGAGATAAAAAAATGAATGTTTACAAATTTACACT
>NZ_JAZHFU010000021.1:0-54113 GCF_036541465.1 Bacillus sp. CFBP9009
CGCTGTTTCCCTGATAGACGTCCCGTGTTCGTTCATATAATTGAGTACATCTAGTTTAAACTGTGCGGGGTAGGGTGTATAGCGTTTTTCAAAAGCATCATCACCAAAAAGTTCAAATTGTTTAATCCACTGATGGAGTAAACTCGGATGAACACCAGTAGATTTAGCAATTGTTTTTCCTCCCTCATTACCATCTATATATTGTCTTACTGCCTGTATTTTTTCTTCTGAAGAAAATCTCGCCATAAAAAAACTGCACCTCCAATTGTTAGTTGTGTCTAACAATTGGGGTGCAGTTCAAAATTACTGGTTGACCTTTTTTTAATAGAATCTATTATACAGTAGCCAGGGTAGGACGTACGGGTGCGTGGGACTTGATCCCGTGAACTAAACTGTCCGCCCCCTACTTGTAGAAACATGTTTGAGGCTGGTTGGGACGTAGATCTCGTATAACAAGCGAAGCTATGACACTACATGGAGGACTAGGGGTACTGGTTAGTAAGTAGAGGAGGAAAAAACAATGAATCCAGTTGTTGGTCTGGATGTGGCAAAAGAAGAGAGCCAAGTACAGGCATTTTTAGACAAATCTAAACCGTATGGGAAGATCTTTTCAATGAAGCAAACCAAGGAGGAATTGGATCAATTTTTAGACTTTCTAAAAGAAATTGAAGAGGTGACAGGGCAGATGCCTATGGTCATTTTAGAATCTACAGGGCATTACCATTCTCCCGTTATTCAATACTTGGAGGAACAAGGGATTCTATATATCTTACTAAATCCGATTATTTCTTATCAGGCAAAGAAGTCCAGTTTACGGAAGGTAAAAACGGACGCAATCGATGCGTACCAGTTGTGTGTGCTGTATTACAAGGAGGATTTTGAACCTCATAAAATTAGAGGAATTCAGCTTTTAGACCTTCGTAATTTGTCAAGACAACAGGAAATCGTAACGAATATGTATGTGGAGGCTAAACTTCAGTTTCACACCATTTTAGATCAGGTGTTTCCTGAATACCGGAAGGTTTTTGGGGATCTATATTCGAAGGTTTCTTTATTGATGTTAAAGGAATATCCTACTTCAGAGGCGGTATTAACGGCCGGAGAAAGTAGACTAGCAGAGAGTGTTATAGAGTTCTGTTCAAGCCGATCGGGTGAATGGGCAAGGGAAAAAGCAAAAAAAATAATGGGCTCCGCATCTCGAAATCCATTCCAAAAAAACGTGTATCAAAGTCACGTAATCAATCTTCGTATGTATATTGAGTTGCTTTTTCATTACCAGGGACACCTCTCTGATTTGGAAGATCGTATAGTGGCCCTGGCAAATGAACTGGAAGAATACAAGATTATCCAATCGATTCCCGGTATAGGAGAAAAAATCGCAGCCACGATTATCTCTGAAATTGGTGAAATCGATCGATTTAATCATCCGAAAAAACTGGTTGCCTTCGCTGGAGTAGATCCAAGTGTTCACTCATCTGGTAAGTTTACGGCAACCATTAATCGTATTACTAAAAGAGGTTCAAGTCATTCTCTGTATCTTGCCGTACTATGCGGCATAAGAAGTTCAAGGAACAAAATGCTTAAAGCATTCTATGATAAGAAAAAATCAGAAGGAAAACCTGCCAAAGTGTCAATCGTTTCCTGTATGAATAAGTTGCTTCATTGGATTTACGCTCTATTAACGAGAAAAGAAATGTTCCTAGATTTAACCTAATTAACTTTTTTGTGAAACAGAGAAAAATCCTTCCAAAAGGGTTTTGGAGGGTTATTTGGCATGGACAAAAATAGTATATCATAAGGGAAATGAAAATTTTAGAGAAAGATATTGACATCCTATTAGCTGGTTTAGTTCATTAAGGAACACAAAAATAATCAATCTTTTTTATAAAAGAATGATCCAATTAAATATTATAAGGGCATGTTTTGATTAATCTTTTTTCAAAACATGCCCTTTCTATTTATTCATTTATCAAGGTTGTTTGTATTAATTTGATCAAACTTTGTGGTGATCCCATGATCCATTCTTTTTTTTATTTTTACTCTGTATAAATTAATCGCTCCCAAAGCTACAGATATTCCGGCCAAATATAGGGCTTGTTGATAACTGTTCAATAGATTAACGACTAAACCGAATAAAGAGGGTGCTATGACAATGAATAATTGATTTAATGTCAATGCTGAACTCACCGTTAAACCTATAAAACGTGAATCCGATTGCTCTGTGATACAAGCAATAAAAATGGAATACCAACCAATGGCTACAAAACCCAAAAGAAAACAAAATAATAGCATCAAGATTTCCATTTCAACAGTCATGATGAGTGGCAGCATCACTGTAAGAATTACGGTAACAGCCATCACAATAAGCAATAATCTTTCCCTTATACCTTCAAAGAATTGATCACTCGCCCATGCGATGACTACCCGTCCAACCATACCACCTATTAAAACGACGCTTAAATATGTTCCTGCCTCTGTTAATGAATAGCTCCCTTCGTTATGCAAATAACTCATAAAATGCGCAATGATAATCATCTGTAATGACATCATCACAACACCCACTATATACATCGGATATAACTCCTTATTATTTTTGATGACATTCATTTTCTCCTTGAACCCGACCGAGGTTGATCTCGTTCCACTCGTTCTTTCTGGTTCGTTATATAATAATAAGAAGATTAGCCCTCCCATTATTGCTACGATTCCTTGTACTACATGTACTGATGACAAATTGAAATGATAATATGTATAGGATAAAACTGCAGAGGCTAGAGATCCTCCAATCGGTATTCCCGTCTGTCTTATCCCTAGAGCCAGACCTCTATGTTCGTTTGGAAACCATTTTACGATGGCCGTGCTTCCACCGGTTTGAGCACTTCCGTACCATATACCGACCAACAATAATAAAAGCAGCAATACAATATAATCATTAACAAAAACTAGCGTTAAAGCTGAGAGGCCCAATAAAATGTTCCCCCACCCGGTAATGTGTTTTTCCCCTTTTTTATCCATCAAGTAACCGAACGCCAGCATTGAAAACATCGGACCAATATTGACCGCTGAAACAATGAAGCCTGTTTGAAGTGGTGTTAAATTCCATTCAATTTGATAAAATGAAGCGATGGGTCCCATGCCATATGTCACAAAGGTTGCTGCAGTTTGGGATAACGTGGCCACCAATACGATTAACCATTTATAATATGTATGCATTAAGAAATTCTCCCCCTATGCTTGATGTATCGTTCAATAATAATTAGGTGGGATAAATTCTTATTTTTAGCTTCTAGCATTATCTAGTCTCCCTTACTTATTAAGCTAACTAGAGTTTACTCTGACTGCCCAGAAGCGTAAAATGGAGGAAAATGATAGGGTTCATAAATTTTTTTTATAGGGTGTGCCAACTATATGAACATCAAAGAAATAGCATTGAAAATTGAAATATTAAACCGTCAAAATTTAAGTAAGTCTGCAGAAATCACGAACTATACTCAATCCGCCCTTACGGCTAAAGTGAAAAAAATAGAGTCGGAAATTGGAAAACTTGTTTTTAAACGCACGCCCCAAGGATTGAAAATCACTAGCGTAGGAATACAGTATAAAAACTATCTTCAACTTATTTCACAAGAGTACGAAGAATTTTTACAAAACATTGGTGCCTTTCAAACTAACTCTAAAGTGGATTTTGGCACATCACATACAACCTTGAAAATCTATGGTGCCCATATCGCGAATACTTTGAATATGAACGACATTCAAATGGATGTGGATTTCGCCGTAGATTCCAGTAATGCCATAAACCAAAAAGTGCACAATTCCGAATTAGATTGTGCACTCATTAGTGAACCTATTAAGAAATATCCCGACTTAACTTATGACATCGTTGCAACTGAAACATTCGAGGTCATTTCAAGTAAGGACCATATCATCAATTTTGATTGGGAAACACCTATTACATTGCTCGTATTGAGTATAGGTTGTATGTATACAAGAGCTGTGACCGAATGGCTTATGAATAATCAAATACCACATAAATTAAAGGAAATAAAATCAATCAGCAGTATCCAAGATTTTTTGCAAATCAGCAATACCATTGCAGTATTGAATACTAAGCTTATAGATTTATATAACTATACAAACATTCACTATTACAAATTAAGCTTTAACAATGTCATTAATACCGTTTTCGTTTATAAGATGAACGACGGCGAACAGAACCATATCGTACAATTTAAAAATGTTCTAAAGACGATTGGTTAATTATAAAAAAGGGGTTTTATCTTTAGAGTTGCTTTGGCAGCTCTTTTCTTATGGAACTATCGGGGCAGGATAGTTGAAGTAAAGGAAACTTTTTCCTTTACTATTCGTATAAAAAATAACAAGAAACAAAGTTGTCCTTGGGAGGTGTAAAGGTGGATTACGGATTATTGGTTATTGGTATAGCTCTTTTACTTGTGTCTTACTTAGTAGCTGTGAAAAAACAAACCTGGTTGTTAGCTGGATTTAATGAAAAAATGATTAAAAATAAGTCTTTGTTAGGTACAGTAACAGGTGGAGTTTTTTTTCTTCCTTTTGGATTGTTAGCAGTTATCAATAGTTTCATTGACTATCCTTATGAAGGAACGGTTCTTATAATTGCTATGTTGGTTTTATTAACAATTACGTACGTATTTATCAATAGAAGATTACTCGATTAATGCAACTAACGGGTGCTTTAGCTGAAGATCGGAGCTGTCTTTAAGGCAGCTTTTTCTTTATGCAACTAACGGGGCAGCATTCCTGTAATAACTGAAAATGAGGTTTGAACGAAAAAAGACCTCTTGATAAGATGAATGTGTCCTGAGCTGGCCAGCTAAAAAGGACAATACATCTATTTGGAGGTCTCACAATGAATTATAACCAAAATCATAAAATCTCTCAAATTACTTCTGAAACCTTAATTGTCGGAGTAGATATAGCCAAGCACAATCATGTCGCGAGAGCACAAGATTTTAGAGGATTGGAACTAGGTAAAACGTGTTTCTTTGAAAATACGAAAGCAGGATTTCATTCGTTTCTAGATTGGATTACCCAACTTGTTAAAGGGTGTAAGTTAAATCAAGTGATTGTAGGCATGGAGCCAACCGGTCACTACTGGTTAAATCTAGCTCATCTTCTAAAAGAGAATAATATTAAGTTCGTATCAGTCAATCCACACATGTTAAACGAAGTAAAGAATTAGACGATAATTCACCTACAAAGAATGACGTGAAAGATGCAAAAGTCATCGCACAGTTAGTCAAAGACGGAAGATACGCCGAACCAACAATTCCACGAGGAATTTATGCAGAACTCCGAGTGGCCAAAAAACTTCGCGATCTTCTCAACGTTGACTTACAGGTCGTTCAGGGACAAGTTCATAACTGGCTTGATCGTTACTTTCCCGAATTTTTGACGGTGTTCAAAAGTTGGGAAGGCAAGGCAGCTATTCATTTTCTAAAGCTAGAAGCCTTGCCACATGAACTTGTAAAGTATACGGATGAAGAGCTCTTGCTTTCCTTAAGACAAGTGGTAAAACGCAGTATAGGTTTAAAGAAGATACGAGCACTCAAAGAAGCAGCCAATCGTTCGATTGGTATTCGTCAAGGGGCAGCTATGGCGAAATTAGAGTTGAGAGCTTTACTAGAGAAGTATGATTTTATTCAAATGAAATTCGAAGAATTAGATCATCAATTAGATCAGTTATTAGACCATATCCCAGGTGTCACACAGATGTTAGAGGTGTCAGGAATCGGTCGAGATACAGTAGCAGGGTTTTTCGCAGAGGTCGGCGACCTCAGAGACTATCAACATCCTCGCCAAATCGTAAAATTAGCAGGTTTAAGTTTAAAAGAAAACACATCCGGAAAGCACAAAGGTCAGACCAAGATTACCAAACGGGGACGAAAGAAATTGATGGCTCTCTTATTCCGGGCAGCCATGATACTGGTGGCAAAGAACAAGGCTTTTAAAGCTCTTCATATATATTACACAACACGTTCTCACAATCCCTTAAGGAAAATGCAATCTCTGATAGCCTTATGTAACAAGCTTATTCGAATTCTGATTTCAATCGGTAAAAAACAATTTACGTTTCAAGAAGACAAGATGTTAAAGGATATCCCTCATATGGCAACATTTGTAGTACATCAAACAGTCGCATAGTTCATTGAATTTTAAGGTTACACCGTCATTTAATTAACACTCATTTAAAAGTGAAGCACGGATTAGTCGGCAAAGCAACTAACGTGAGGACTTAGATCCTGTGGGGCAGCATGACCGACATCCACCTCATGGAAAGGTTGAACGAAGGAATGTAGGAGCAACGACTCTGTGAGACATGGGAGGGTTGGCCTCCATAAGACATGTGGATATCCTAAAGTGCGATCATAGCATTACTTAAACCAAATTTTTCCTATAATTGGCTAGTTTAGCATACACTTTTTTCGATAAATCCCTATACTTGAAGAGTAATGCTGATCTTACAAAGATAGTGGGTAATGATATGGCTATGAAATCCTAAGAATTCTAGAGCAATCGTGAGATTGTGTTTAATTTATTGAGGGAGTTTAGTTGAATAAGAACTTTTGGATAATTATAGTAAATATATGCAAGAATAATTATCCAAAATTAGGGAGGGTTTCTTATGATATATGATAATCTAAATAAAACAATTACCACTAAAAGGCTAGTACTAAGACTGTTTCAAAAATCTACGCCCTTTTATTAAGCTAAGCATTCATTTTTAGGTAATGCCCTCGAACTATCGTTTTGTGGAGTCCTACCTCGGAACGAGGCTACACTCTCCTCCAAAAGAAATAACATTCAATATAGAACTAACGTTCTAATAATATCGTATATTAACTTAAATTACTATGTATAACTAATCTTTATGTATACATAAAAAAAGGACAGTAGGAATATCATTCCTTACTATCCTTACTCCTGTATCTAATATATCTTTAAATTTTCTCCGCTGTCTTTTTTCTTGTGAATTTCATTAAAAAAACTTCTTTTTACCTTTTTCTTCTTTTAAAATCTCCACAGCTTCCCTGAACCTCATCGAATGAATAATTTCCCTCTCACGCAAAAACCTGAGTGAATCATTGATATCAGGATCATCCGAGATGTCGATCAACCACTGATAGGTTGCTCTGGCCTTCTCTTCAGCTGCGATGTCTTCATATAAATCTGCAATGGGATCGCCTTTTGCTTGGATATATGTGGCCGTAAATGGATTTCCTGCTGCGTCATGATAAAAAAGGGCACTATCATGATTGGCATAATGGTCACCTAGGCCAGCTTCAACCATCTGCTGAGGTGTGGCATCTTTTGTTAGCTTATAAATCATCGTGGCGATCATTTCCAGATGGGCAAATTCCTCAGTTCCGATATCCGTCAGCAGGCCAATCACTTTATCAGGTATTGTATATCGTTGATTTAAGTATCGGAGTGCTGCAGCCAACTCGCCATCAGCACCTCCGTATTGTTCTATTAAATATTTTGCCAATCGAGGATTACAGTCTCTTACTTTAACTGGATATTGCAGCTTCTTTTCATAAACCCACATAGATATCTCTCCTTATACCTGCCATGGCCAAGGGCCTTGGCCCCATTCCCATTTATTTTCACCGCCTGGACTGTTTCCAAAACCCAATAATGGACCATATTTAGGCTCAAAAACCGATTTCAATTGTTTGGAGTATTCATGAAATTGATTGAATTGCTGTAATGCTTGCTGATCGTTAGGATGTGTATCCAAATAAAGAGTCAACTCGACAAGTACGAAATCGGCAGCCTGTATTTGTTCAAGCAACTGATAATATTCATCATCCAGTTTCTTATTCATTTATGTCTCCCTTTCCCGATATGGATTATCATAAAAATCATAAAAGAATTTCCAAAGTGTACCGTATTTCAAAGCTTCCTCCGGTGTGAACTGCTCCAAATTCGGCGGTTGAAAATTAATATACAAATTAGGAGGTGTTCTGTAGTACTTTCTCCCAATAGGCGGGCACGGATCGAATTTACTATGGAAAGGTTTATATGACTTAACTAAGGTAAAAGTCTTTTCGCGAGTCAAAAAAATACCTCCTTTGTAAAGATATAGCCTTTAATTTTTATGCCTGGGTAATGCATAATATGACTCCTTTGGTCTGGAAAGGAAATTATCTGGAAAATGATGTTTTTTCAGAATATTATAAAATCTTGTTATGGTCCCGTTATCTTACTGTGATGTTTGTCATCTATTCTTTATCTGTTTGTTCTTTGTATAGAAAAAAACTATGTTAAGATTTAACTCGTAGCTTATAAAGCAGCTCACAAGGAGGTAACAACATATGAAAAAATCAATCTTATCGTTAGCGGCAGCCGCTGCAATATCCGGTGCATTTACAATTCCGGTACAAGCAGAGGATGTCAAAGTGAAAGATGGAGACACATTATGGGGGATATCTCAAACATATAAAGTATCAATAGAAGATATTAAGTCTTGGAACGATTTGTCTTCAGACACGATTTATGCCGGAGAAACCATACATATTTCTCAAGAAGAGCATTATAAAGTAAAGTCAGGGGACACATTATCGGGAATTGCACACAAATATGATGTAGCGGTAAATGATATTAAATCTTGGAACGGTTTAAATTCAGATACAATCCATCCTGGTCAAGAACTGGTCATTAAACCGGCAGCTAACAAAGTCGAAGCTGCAAGTGTAGAGCCTGCACAGAAATCAGAGCAAGCTGCACAAGCAGAGCAATCCGAACCAGCAGGACAATCCAAGCCAGCAGAACAAACAAAGCCGGTTGAACAATCGGAACCAGCAGACACAAACAATGAATCCCAAGATCAAGCAGAATCTGGAAAAGAGATTACTGTTAGTGCAACAGCCTATACGGCTGATTGTCAAGGCTGCAGCGGAACAACAGCCACAGGAGTGGACTTGAAAGCTAATCCTGATGCAAAGGTGATTGCCGTGGACCCTTCA
Source organism: Bacillus sp. CFBP9009 (assembly GCF_036541465.1). Lineage (NCBI taxonomy): Bacteria > Bacillati > Bacillota > Bacilli > Caryophanales > Bacillaceae > Bacillus > Bacillus sp. CFBP9009. Next base: position 9,009 of record NZ_JAZHFU010000021.1, read on the forward strand.
GTCATTCCACTAGGATCAAAGGTTTATGTTGAAGGTTATGGCTACGCAACGGCAGCCGATACAGGCAGTGCCATCAAAGGGAATAGAGTGGACATATTTGTTCCAAACGAACAGGATGCCGTGAATTGGGGCGTTAAAAACGTTAAAGTGCAAATCCTGAATTAATTTAACCATGCAAAACATGTTTATATATTGAAAAAGCAGACACAGACATGATGTGTCTGCTTTTTTTGTCCTTTAGGTTGTCGTGAAAAGCAGGTACAATGGAAGAAATAGATCCTTATAAATCCTTAGAAGGTAAATAGGAGGAATAGTAAATTGATGGAAAAAGCACGTGGATATTTACAAGAATACTTTGGTTATGAGTCATTCCGAAAAGGTCAGGAACAGATTATCGAACAGGTGTTGGGAGGAATAAACACGGCGGGAATCATGCCTACCGGCGGAGGTAAATCAATATGTTACCAAATTCCAGCCCTTCTGTTACCAGGTGTAACACTCGTTATATCCCCACTAATTTCCTTGATGAAGGACCAAGTAGATGCCCTCGAACAAACTGGGATTGATGCCACATTTCTTAATAGCTCCATTTCTGGGTTGGAATCATCCAATAGAATGAACGATATTAAACACGGAAGATATAAGTTGGTTTATTTGGCGCCAGAACGATTGGAAAACCCTGCATTTCAACAGGATCTATTTAATGTGGATATTTCATTGGTAGCCATCGATGAGGCCCACTGTATATCTCAATGGGGTCATGACTTCAGACCAAGCTATTTAAAAATCAAAACCTTATTGAAAAACATTCCATCAGCCCCGACAGTACTGGCATTAACCGCAACAGCCACACCGCATGTGACGGACGATATATGTCAGTCGCTCGGAATATCAGAGCAGCATACAATATCAACGGGATTTTCCAGAGATAACCTGTTCTTTTCCGTAGTGAAAGAAGAAAATCGCGGCCGGTTTTTAATGCGTTATTTAGAGAAAAACAAAAATGAATCGGGTATCATCTATGCAGCCACTAGGAAAGAAGTCGATTCCTTGTATGCGAAGCTTATAAAAGCGGGATTCAAAACAGGTCGATACCATGCTGGCATGAATGAACAAGACCGTTCGGAACAGCAAGATCAATTCATTCGTGATGACATACCCTTGATGGTAGCGACATCTGCCTTTGGTATGGGAATCGATAAATCGAATGTTAGATACGTCATCCATTACCAAACTCCAAAGAACATGGAGAGTTATTACCAGGAAGCGGGACGTGCAGGGAGGGATGGTTTGGATAGTGAATGTATCCTTTTATATTCCCCTCAGGATATGCAGATACAGCGTTTCTTGATTGATCAATCAAATCCCTCGCAGGAGTGGCAAGCCCAGGAATTGAAGAAATTGAACAGAATGAAGGATTATTGTTTTACCGAAGGGTGCTTGCAAGCCTTCATTCTGCAATACTTTGGAGAAGAAAACCCTGAAGATTGCGGTCATTGCGAAAATTGTACAGATAAACGTGACTCTGTTGATGTAACTACACAGGCACAGATGGTCCTTTCATGCATGTTGAGAATGGGTGAGCGATTCGGTAAAACGATGATTTCCCAAGTGCTTACGGGATCACGCAATAAGAAAATTGAAGAGTTCGGATTCCAGAAGCTCTCAACCTATGGAATCATCAATGATCAATCAGCGAAGGATGTAGGTGATTTCATTGATTTCCTGACAGCAAAACAGTATATCGAAATGACGGGCGGCCAGTTTCCGGTACTTAAAGTTACCAATGCTGGCAGGGAAGTGCTATTGGGACAGAAAAAAGTACTGCGTAAGGAAATAAAAAAAGTAAGCAGCATCAGTGCGGATCATGGGTTGTTTGAAGAGTTGAGACAGTTAAGAAAAGAATTGGCAAGTAAGGAAAATGTACCTCCATTCATTATTTTTTCCGATGCATCCTTGAAAGATATGGCCGTCAAACTGCCGAGGACGGAAGAGGAATTCCTGGAAGTTAAAGGGGTGGGGATGCAGAAATTCGAACGCTTCGGAGCCGTGTTTTTACAAGGGATTTCCCAGTATGTACAGGCACATCCTGAATTAGAAACGAATACTATGGTTACAAAGGGAACGGTAAAGCGAGCTACTAAACCATCTCACTTAGAAAGCTATCGCTTATATCAGGAAGGCAAATCAATAAAGGAAATAGGGACATTGAGAGGACTGTCTGCCATTTCAATTGAAAATCATTTATTAAAGTGTGCAGAAGAACACTTGGATATCAAATGGCATGAGATTTTCTTGGAGAAAGAATTTGATCTTGTTTTGGAAACTGCGAAACAATTGGATTCTGAAAAATTGAAACCACTAAAAGAAGCCCTGCCTGAGCATATTTCCTACTTTATGATTAAAGCGATCTTGGTTAAAGCAGGACTGGAAAACGAAAGGTGTTAAGGTTTTTTGGATAATTTCTTCATTGAATAAATAAGAATATGGTTTAATGCGTATACTAGGAATGATAAAAAGGTGGAATTTCGCGCCTTTAATCAGAGTCTTTATATAAAAAAGAGGAGGTTGCTCATGTATTTTGGTAAAAAGAATTCAGAGGAACCAGAAATCGTTATGGAAGATACGATAGTATATGCGTGCGGATCAGCAGATTGTAATGGTTGGATGAGAAAAGATTTTGCCTCGGAAAACTATGATTGCCCAATGTGTGGAAGTCAATTAGTTGAGGAAGTCAGGGAACTTCCTAAAATTGAAAATGAGTATAATGCGTTTAAATAAAAGAGGTGAATCTTAGCCTCTTTATTTTTTATTTTAAAATGAAGTAGGGCGGAGTGGTTTTATTCTGGATTAATGCTTTACATATAAAAATATGTGTGGTATCATTAAATTTCAGTGTTATGAAAAGAAAGCACTGGAGGGTAATTTAAAGTAACATTTTTATTAATAAAATAATTTTTCATCATTTTCATGATGAAGTAGAATCAAGTTAAACATATCTAGAAAAAAGAAATACATGTAATCACCAAGTATTTTCCTCGATCCATTTCTGTTCTTCATTAACTTACTTCTATGTACCATTTGTCTTTTGGAATTTAATCTACCCAATTGGAATTACGGACGGTTTTAATTAATAAACATGTACTTACAAGCTTTTATCTGATTCTCGCAGGCACGGTCTAGGAACCGTATGGATGGGAGAGAGGCAGGGCTTTCATTGTTTTAGGTTTTGGCATTAAAAATTACTCTCATGCTCGATGTTCCATCGAACGAGCAGGAAGAACCATATGGAATGGATTCTTAAACAGCGCAGTCTCGATTATCTTGAAGGGTAAGTCAGGGACTGTGTTTCATTTTGGGGACTACTTTCTTTTTTAGAATCTTTCCTCAAATATATAAAGCATATATATGATATAATGGTTACTGAGATATGAAAAATTCATGTCGTAATCTCAAGTTCTTACCATTCAAAAAGTTTGGTTGAAAGAACAATGATCATACTTAGATTTGCGAATGGGTATTTACTCACTATTTAGATTAAACGCCATCTATTCTTCTTTTATCTTTATGGCTTGTGATCTGTTATGCAGCACGGAGTCAATTCAATTCTAAGGAGTGAGATACATGTATAGAAGAAATAATACGGAAGAAATCATTCCTGAAGAAACAAAGGTGTGGGAATGTACATCAGAAGATTGCAAAGGTTGGATTCGCGATAACTTTACAAGTAATGATGAACATGTTTGTCCGTTATGTAGCAGCGAGATGAAACCCGGCACCAGAATGCTTCAAGCAATCAACAATCCAAGAAACTATTAAGGTCATAAAAAAAGCTGAAGGGGATTCTCCCTTCAGCTTTTTTTATCTTTTTACCAATTGGATCAAGCAAAAAGCAGGTGAATGATTAGTGGATATCTTTTTTCTTGAATCGACCGCCTCGAACTTCCGCGATATCCCCAACGGCAAGAAATGCAGATGGATCGAAACTTTTGACTATCTCTTTAAGTTTAGCTTCCTCAAGCCTGTTTATTACACAGAAGATGACTTTTTTATCATCACCAGAATAAGCACCTTCACCAGCTAAAAAGGTTACGCCCCGTCCAAGGCGATTCATGATGGCATCACCGATATCATTAAATTCATCACTGATAATCCAAACAAACTTGGATTCGTCCAAACCTGCTATGACGATATCCATCGTTTTATATGCCACGAAGTAAGCTATGATCGAATACATGGCACGATCCCACGAGAATACGAAGCCCGCGCTGCCAAGGATGAATAAATTAAAAAACATGACGATCTCCCCAACGGAAAAAGGGATCTTCTTGCTAGCGAGTATGGCAAGTATTTCTGTCCCATCCAATGAGCCGCCATATCGAATGACCATTCCAACACCAATGCCAAGAATCATTCCGCCGAAAGCGGACGCTAGGAGGATATCTTGAGTGAAAGCTGGTACATGATGAAGCAATGTAGTGGTAATGGAAAGGACTAAAATTCCATAAAGGGTAGATAATGCGAAGGTTTTGCCGATTTGTTTATAACCGATAAAAAAGAAAGGAAGATTCAAAATGAATAGAAAGATTCCGAGCTTCCATCCAGTAATGTAAGATAACATAATCGATATACCCGTTATGCCCCCGTCGATTACGTTATTCGGCACTAAAAAAATCTCGAGGCCGACAGCCATCAAAACCGCACCGATTGTAATTAGTAGACCTCTCTGTAAAATTTGTCTCAGTGTTAATTTTTTATGCTGGGTCTTCTTTTGCATAATTTCTGTTGTACTTGCACCTGCCAGGTCTGACATAATCATGCCCCCCACTCCTTCTCTCTATATAGGTTCTATTTAATTATAAACCTATAGGTATAATTAAATAAAGAAATTAAGATTCTTGATTAATATATTCAGGAATAATTATTTTTGTTATTGATAATGTCCTGCAATGAAGAAGCAGGGTTGATAATGCTTGTCAATACCATGTATTCCTATTCTACTCCTTACAAAACAATAGTATTTCTAATTTTTATGATTTTATGAAGGAATCCAGCATTTTCTTGAGATATGGGGTGCACCGAAAGAATCAGTGTGTAAATATATAGTGTAAGGAAATAAAAAACCTTTGAGGTACTATGGATTTCCATTACAATATAGGAGAATAGAACGTTTGAGGTGGTCAAGTAAAAAAATGGAACAATCAATTGTGGCATCAAATCCTATCCTCTTTATGATTGCAGTACTTTTGATAATAATGGCGTGTTATACGGCCTTGGATTTACTGACAACATTACTGACGATAGAGAAATATAAACGCCTGGTGTATATTGGGAGCAGCTGCTCTATGGGAGTGGCTATTTGGACGCTTAATTTTGTGGTCATATTCACCCTTGATAATTCAGGAATGGCAGCATACAACATTGCTACAATAATTTTTTCGTTAGCATTGGCGATAGCTCTCGCAGGAGTTGGGTTATTGGCCATATCGTATAAAACACAAGTGTTGCAAATCGTTTTTTGCGGCTTCATGTTTACGATGGCCATTTTATCCAATTATATAATGGGAACATCTTCTTTAAACCATTCTTTGCACTTTAGCCCATTGTCGGTCTTCAGTACGCTTTTCAGTATCTTTAGTTTATTTGTAGCAGCACTTGCAATATTATTTTATTTTAATAAATTAAGTCAATCCTCGCTAAAGCCAATCAGTACTCTCATGATGAGCGGGGCAATCATTGAAGGCTATTATCTTTTTTTAAGAGTGTTACCGATGAACGCGAAAAATGAAACGGGTGAATTTGTTCCACTCACCCCATTTATGCTTTATCTTACATGCTTCGTTTCATTATTCATCCTTGCCAGCTTGATCGCTTCAAGTACGATCGTAGGCCGGCGGTTGGCAAAAAGCGACAATACTGTGAGCGATATCCGTTATGCTTTAGATCAATCGGCGATCGTCGCCATCACGGATGCAAAAGGAATCATTACATATGTTAACGAAAAATTCCTGGAAATATCACAATATGAAAAACATGAACTAATAGGGAAAAATCATTCCATCATCAATTCTGGTTATCATACAAAAGAATTTTTCGCTGACCTATGGCTAACGATCAGCCAAGGGAAAACATGGCATGGTGAAATATGCAACCGGGCTAAAGATGGTAATGTTTATTGGGTGGATACAACTATCGTTCCATTTATGAAAAAAGGTAAGCCATATCAATATATTTCCATCCGTTCAGATATTTCCAGTCGTAAAAAAGCAGAAAATGCACTAAAGGGGTCAATCAAGGAACTGGAGGATATGCAATATGCAATCAACCAATCCTTGATTGTGGCGATTACCGATGATAAAGGAGTCATTATCGAGGTGAATGATAAGTTCTCCGAGGTTTCTGGTTATGGGAGAGGTGAATTGATAGGCCATACACATAAGATAGTTAATTCTGGGTACCACTCAAAGGAATTCTTTGAACATATGTGGAAGACCGTCCATGAACGGAAAGTTTGGAAGGGTGAAATTAGAAACAAGGCGAAAGACGGCAGTTTTTATTGGGTCGATACAACGATTGTTCCATTTTTCAGCGAAGTAGGAAAGCCATTTCAGTTTCTGGCACTTAGATATGATATAACTGAGCGTAAACAATCGGAAGAGATGCTCCATCGGCAGGATAAATTAGCCGCTGTCGGTCAGCTTGCTGCTGGAGTGGCACATGAAATACGGAATCCGCTGACCTCCATGAAAGGGTATACGGAATTTTTGCAATTAGATGAAACGGACGAAAATAAACAAGAATATCTGGAAATAATCATGGACGAAATCAATCGTGTGAATGAGATAGTTGAAGAGTTCTTGCAATTGGCCAAACCACAGGCCTTGATATTGGAATCGAAGAATCTTGTGCCGATCATTCAAAACGTCGTATCTTTGACGGATTTTGAAGCCAGGAAGAAGAACATCACGCTGATTTCGGATTTCAATGAAGAAGAGATCCTCGTTCGTTGTGATGAGAATCGATTAAAACAAGTCATTTTGAACTTCATTAAAAATGGTATGGAAGCTATGCCTGACGGTGGGTTCATAAAAGTCATGACTGAACTTAGAGAGGATAAAGTGCATATATCCATTACCGACACAGGAATTGGGATGCCTCCAGAGCAGCTTAAGAGACTGGGAGAACCATTTTTCACAACGAAAAAAACTGGTAATGGGTTAGGTCTCATGATCAGCTTTAAAATCATAGAAAGCCATTTCGGAAATGTCTTTGTCGAGAGCGAGGTCAATAAAGGCACAGTCTTTAATATCGTGCTCCCTATTTAATATCCATACTAGGAAGCAATGAATTAAATCAACAACTTTATAGAAGCTGTCTGCGTGGGGGAACTGGATTTGGATAAACAAAAGCATGTCAATATTATTAGCTTGAAGGTATTTTACCTATTTTCTTTTTTTGCAGTAGGAAGTTTAACACCGCTATTAAGCGTTTACTTGGCCAATGAGGCTGGTTTGTCCGGTATTGAAATAGGTACGATCATGTCTGTTGGACCGATAGTGATGATCGTTTTTCAACCTTTTTGGGGAATTGTCTGTGATTGGAGCGGGAGACCAGCAAAAATACTGGCAATGACATCGTTGCTTGCTGGTGTATTCGGTTTAGGCTACCTACTGTTCGAGCACTATTTACTTATAGTATCCGTCGCAATCGCTTTGGCTATCTTTCAAAGTGCGATAATACCGGTTTCAGATAGCATCACCCTTCAATATACAACAAAAATCAAATCAAATTATGGGAAAATCCGTTTATTCGGATCACTTGGTTACGGTGTGGCCGTTTTTGTAATGGGAAGGTTATCTGAATCCTTCATGGGTCCTTCAGTGATATTTTATGCCTTTTTCTTCGGTCTTTTGATTGCGGCTAGTCTGGCTCTTCGTTTGCCTGAAGAGCCACCTGGTGAAAAGGTGAAGCTTTTCGGTGGAATGAAAGAATTGATGACCATGAAACGATTTCTTATCTTTCTTGCCATAACGTTCCTGCTATTTGGTCCTAATCTTGCAAATAATGTATACTATGGTTTGTTTGTAGAGGCAAGGGGAGGGACATATACAGGAATTGGCATTGCGTTCCTTTTAGCTGTATTATCGGAAATCCCCTTTATGAGAATCGCAGGTACCTGGATCCATAAAATAGGCCTGCTGCCAATTACCTTATTGGCTGGAACGGCCTCATTGGTCCGCTGGGTTTTGTACTTCACCGAACCCAGTTTGGCTACCGTATATGTGACTTCGATCATTCAAGGGTTTTCACTTGGCTTATTCATTCCTGCAGCTTTACAATATATCAGGGAAGTTGTCCCTGCACGAATAACAGTAACAGCAATAACGCTTTATTCCGCCATTGGCAATGGATTGGGTAACTGGTTCAGTACCTTCAGCGGCGGGATAATCTTGGAGAAATCAGGAATATATGCTGTCTATTTATTTTATGGTTTACTCACGCTGATCGGGATGCTGCTTACAATATGGCTCATGAGGTTAGATATAAAATTAAAAGTATTGGGAAAACCCATAGGTACAATAGAAAAATGATGGAAAATATAGCGAGAGACCTCTTAACCTTTCATGGTGAAGAGGTCTTTTTTACTTGTCTCTATACAAGTTTTAGAGAAGGCCTGCTAAATGATCAAGCAGAAAAGACGATGGGATTCATTTAATCCCTCAGACTGTAGATAAACTCGATTAAAAGATTTTTAAGGGTTTGTACAATTTAAACGTTGATTGGAACGTAGGGCACTTGCTCCAATCAACTTTGTTATAAAAAATTAGATAGAACCCCTTTTGTAATCCCTTTCCGCCTTTTTTTATTGGTAATTTTAAAAAGGAAATGCTTTTATTAATTGGAATTTTTAACCAGAACAATCAGTTTTTTGTTTTTGGAAATAATATGATTTAATGGAAGGTAGAGAATGAATGGAAGGGTGAGTGTTTTGAGCAAACCAAAAGTGTTGGCTGCTACCATCGTATCAGCTCTTATCGGCATGTTTTTTTTATTTTGCCTTGGATGGGCGATTACTGACCATTACGGAAAAGGAACTTCCGATAGAGAAGTAATTGAAGAAACCCCCATTAAAAATGATCTTCCTGATGATTTTACGGTAGTGGCATTAGGCGATTCATTGACACGTGGCACAGGTGATGAAACAGGAAAAGGCTACGTTGGACTTGTTGTTGAAGATTTGAAGAGTGAGTACAATAGAAAACCAATCATTCATAACCTCGGAATTAATGGACAAGTGTCTAAAGAATTGGTGCAGCAAGTGAAACAACCGGAAGTGAAGCGCCAAATCCAGGCAGCTGATGTTATTTTAGTTACAATCGGGGGTAACGATTTATTTCAAAAAGGCCAGACCCTGCTTGAATATGATCGTGAAGCTATATCTGTATCACAAAAGAATTTCTTGGGAAATTTACATGAAATTTTTAAAGATATCAATAAAGTCAATGATACAGCTACCATTTTATTGCTTGGGCTGTATAATCCGTTTATAGATTTGGATGAAGACTTTGATACGAACCGCATTGTTCGTGACTGGAATAATGAAACGGCAGAAGTCGTGGCTCTTTATCAAAATGCAATTTTCGTTCCAACATTTGATTTATTTCAATTGTCGGTAAATGAGTATTTGTATTCGGATAAATTTCACCCTAATAAGAAGGGGTACCGTTTAATTGCTGATAGAGTTGCTCCTTTAATAAAATGGGAGGATGTGGAACGATGAAACAGGTGACATTGTCTGTCAGGGACTTGAGAAAAAGGATTGGCACAAGGGAAATTATTAAAGGAATAGATTTTGAGCTGAATGAAGGTGAGGTTTTCGGCTTTTTAGGACCGAATGGAGCAGGCAAGACGACGACGATCCGCATGTTGGTCGGTTTGATTAAGCCATCCTCAGGTTCCATCCATATATGCGGGTATGATGTTCGTCAGGAATTTACGAAGGCTATGAAGCAAATGGGCTGCATCGTTGAAAATCCAGAGTTGTATCCTTTTTTGAGCGGGTGGAATAATTTGCTCCACTTTGCAAGAATGTTACCTGAAGTTGATGAAACAAGAATGATCGAGGTTGTTGAACTCGTCGGTCTGCAAGCGAGAATTCACGATAAAGTGAAGACTTATTCGTTAGGTATGAGGCAACGCTTAGGAATCGCGCAGGCAATGCTGAACAGCCCTAAGCTGTTGATTTTGGATGAACCGACCAACGGTCTAGATCCTGCCGGAATCCGTGAAATGCGGCAATTCATCAGAAAGTTGGCTGAAGAAGAAGGTATGAGCGTTCTGGTTTCTTCACACTTATTAGGTGAAATACAGCAACTTTGTGACCGGGTCGCAATTATTAAAGGGGGGGAAATTATCAAAACGGATACGGTGGAAAGCTTATTATCCACGCAGGAGCGGATATTTTGGCGGGTGGAACCTATACAAAAGGGAGCAGAAATTCTTAGCGGCTTCACCGAAATTACCATAGATCAAAAATATATCATTACAGCCTATGATGAACTCAAAACACCCGAATGGAATGCTGCACTTAACCAAGCAGGGGTGAGGGTGCATGAAATGAATCGTAAGCTCCCGGGATTGGAAGAATTGTTTTTGCAAGTTACCGGTGTCGGAGGTGCAGGCATTGAATAACTTGATCCAAAATGAAATGATGAAGTTGTTGGCAAAGAAACGGTTAATCATAATCGGTATCATCGTGGGGATTTTAGTGCTGATGTTTACATATGCCCAATACAAACAAGTGGAAGAGCAGCGGGAGAAGTTGGGAACCGATGATTGGCGTGCAGCTCTTCAGCAGCAAATCATTGATACTCAAAATCGATTGGGCTCGAATAGGATGCTCGATGAGTGGCGTGAACAGCTGCAAGTAAGTCTGAAGCAGCAGCAATATTATCTAGATCATGATATCAACCCCTCAGAACCAGGCGCAGCCACCTTTACACGCATGTTTTTGGAAAATGCAATCGATCTGTTCATTCCGCTGTTGATCATGATTGTGGCTAGTGATATAGTTTCCTCCGAAAGCAGTCAAGGGACAATCAAGCTTTTGTTGACCAGGCCAGTGGAGCGCTGGAAAATCTTATTGAGCAAATATGTAACATTAATATTATCGGTTTCGATTATCGTGGCGATGACAGCCTTATTATCTTACCTATTATCAGGTATCGTTTTCGGATATCAAGGATGGGGGGCCCCTGTAATAACCGGATTCGAATTGAATGGGGCTGACGTGGATGTCAGTCAAGTAAGGTTAGTGGAACAATGGAAATTCCTATTGATGGATTTGGGACTTGTCTGGCTGGTGGCGGTTGTTGTAGGTACCCTTTCTTTCATGCTTTCGGTTTTAGTGAGAAGCACCCCAGCAGGCATGGGCATCATGCTGGCTGCATTGATTTCCGGGGCTATATTGAACAATATGGTTTCATCATGGGAATCAGCGAAATATTTCTTTATGGTGAATTTGAAATTGACCGCTTACATTAGCGGGACGGCTCCACCGATTGAAGGGATGACTTTATTATCCTCCGTCATCACTCTGCTTGTTTGGTGGGCGCTTGCTTTAATCGTATCTTTTACAGTATTTACCCGGCGGGATGTATACTGAGAAACAGCCTAATGAATTATAGGTTGTTTCAGTTTGTTGACATAGATGGTTCGGGAGTGTCACACCCTGAACCATAATTTTAAAAGAAGACTCGGTTTAACTGGCTAGCCGAGACCCCGATAGATGCTTGGCAGACAGTCGGCGGAAAGGGAGCGGGTTTAAAGCGGGGACCGCAAAATAACAGCTCCGGAGTCCGAATAATGAAGTGAAGGCCGAAAAAAGGTGCCGTGACTGACGAAAAAAGTCCGGCTGGAATCAACTGCAACTTTTTTTAAATAAAAAAACTGTAGGCAAACTTGCTCTTCTTCGAGTTTGTCGATCTAATGGTGTTCGGAATGGTCTCATTTCGAATCCTTTTCACGATTTAATCAAAGGAAGATTACCATGAATTTAAAACAAGACCTGGTTATCCTCAAGTATTTTTACTGTTTATATGAACTGAAAACTCATTGGATTGAAGAAATTTGCGACATTCCTGCCGAATAACTGGCTAGTCGAGACCCGCAATATGCATGCGGAGAGGAGGTTTGGCAGACAGTCGGCGGAAAGGGATTTTAAAGCTAAGTTGATTGGAACGGAAGGTGCGAGACTCCTGCGGGAAAAGCGCGTCCAAGGGAGACCCCACAGGCGTAAAGACGCCGAGGAGGCTTCCGGACCGCCCGCGGAAAGCGAGTGCCTGGAGTGGAAATCAACGCCTACAAAAGGTGGGGCGGAAAGGGAGTGGATTTGAAATCATCTGCAACTTTTTTAAAGAACTGTAGGCAAACTCGCTTTCGAATCTTTCTTACTGTCTGAAACAGCCTATATAAATTATAGGTTGTTTTTTATTTTCTCGTACAGGGTATCCTTTAAAAAACAGTATGTTCAAATTAGGAGGATTATAAATGGATGATAATCATTTGAATAAAAAATTCATGCCAATGACTTCAGTTTCTAGTGGAGATGTACAGATCATTAATGAGGATATATATTGTCTGTCTGTCCAAATCGTTAATGTAATTTTTATAGGGTCACCCAAAGATGATAAATGGGTATTGATAGATGCAGGGATGCCGCGTTCAGCAGAGGTAATAAAGAAAACTGCTGAAGAAATATACGGACCGCAAAATCCACCTGCCGCGATTATTTTGACACATGGACATTTCGATCATGTTGGTGCGCTGATTGAGTTAATGGAGTATTGGGATGCTCCTGTCTATGCCCACATTAAAGAAATGCCTTATTTAACGGGACAGGAAAATTACCCCGAACCCGATCCTACTGTTGAAGGGGGAATGGTCGCTAAAATTTCATGGGTATTTCCGAATGAGGGAATAAACCTTGATGAAAAAGTTCAGCCATTGCCTGATGATCATAGTGTTCCCGGGCTTCACGATTGGAAATGGGTTCACACCCCTGGCCATTCGAAAGGACATATATCACTCTTCCGTGAAAGTGACCGAAGTTTGATTGCTGGAGATGCTTTTGTGAATGTCAGGCAAGATTCCCTATACAAGGTTATCACTCAGGAGAAAGAAATAGCAGGCCCACCGCGGTATTTGACAACCGATTGGGTGGCTGCCAAAGAATCGGTAAGGTTATTGGAAAGTCTGAAGCCGACTGTTGCCATAACGGGACATGGTTATCCTGTTGAAGGGAAAGAACTTGAAATGGGTTTAGCGAAGCTTGCAAAGGAATTCGATTCATTAGCTAAACCGGATCACGGGAAATATGTGGAATGAAGCATGAACGATTTTCATGAATAATTTCTCTTCAGAAGTCAAAAATAAACAAGCAACTTATGAAAAATGGAGGGATTTCCGTGACTAATTTAAGAGATATCATGACAACAGACGTGGACTGTTGCACTGCGGAAGATAACATATATGAAGCAGCAGTCAAAATGAAGAATGATGATGTTGGTGTCATTCCTGTATTGGAGAATAACCATTTAATTGGTGTTATTACAGACAGGGATATCGTCATTCGCTGTGTTGCCGAGAAAAAGCCGAATTCGACTAGAATTACCGATGTCATTTCCACCAATCTTGTAACAGGTACGCCTGATATGTCAGTGGAGGCAGCTGAGGAGTTAATGGCTACCGAACAAATCAGAAGGCTCCCTATCCTTGAGAATGACAAGTTGGTCGGAGTCGTGGCATTAGGTGATCTTGCTGTACACCAACAGACAAATTCAATGGCGGGAAATGCTTTAAGTTCAATTTCCGAAGACAGAGACCAAATTCAACACTAAAAACAAAAACTCTGTTAGCTTTTGCTAACAGAGTTTTTATTTTTAAAGATATTTATTGAACCATCCTTTGATTTCCTCAACATGTTGCAAGCGCATTTTTGGAGATCCGCTTCGGGATACTTCATGAGTTTCATCTGGGAAAGAAACAAGTACCGCTTCTTTATTTTGACGTTTTAAGGCGACAAAAAATTGTTCGCTCTGTTCAATGGGACAGCGGAAGTCCTTATCACCGTGAAGTAAAAGTAAAGGGGTATTCACATCGGAAACATATTTTAATGGAGAGTGCTGCCATAATTTCTCAGCAGAGTTAACGATATCGCCGCCAACTTCCCACTCTGTAAAATAATAGCCGATGTCGCTGACCCCATAAAAACTTAGCCAGTTACTAATGCAACGCTGAGTAACAGCGGCCTTGAAGCGGTTGGTATGTCCGATGATCCAATTTGTCATGAACCCTCCATAACTTCCTCCGGATACCCCTAAATCTTCATGGTCTATAAAATCATACGAAGCTAAAACGTGATCAACTCCAGCCATTAAGTCTTTATAATCCATGCCACCATAATCGCCCCGGCAGGCATTTACGAAGTCTTGGCCATATCCTACACTCCCGCGCGGGTTAGTGAACAATACAGTATACCCTTCATTAGCCAAGGTCTGGAATTCATGAACATAGGTATTGGCATACATCATATGCGGACCGCCGTGGATTTCTAAAATGAGCGGATATTTTTGATTACCATCAAAATCGGTCGGTCTCATGATCCAGCCGTGGATGGTAAGTCCATCAACGGATCGGAATGTAATTGGTTCAGCCGTGGACAAATGTTTATCCTTCAAAAAATCCTCATTAACAAAACTGATTTGTTCCTTATCGCCATTGGTAAGGTTATAAGCAAAAAGATCGCCGGGATGAACAGGTGTACTGATGGCCACGACAGCACGGTGGCTTTCGGGATCTATAGTCAGGCCGTATATATGCTGCGGGTCAAGGATTGATGGATACATGGCTCCTTCAATCGAACCATAATATACTCCAGTATTTCCGTAATCACTTATTAAAAAGTAAAAACCTTGGCTATCGTTTGTCCACAAAATACCTGGGTCTCCGGCTCCGATTTGGAAATCCCCAATTGCGGAATCGCCTATTTGGACGTCCCATCCATCGGTCAAACACTGAGTCGTTTGATCGAAAATGGAATATAACCAGATATTTGAAAAGGTGGCACCGGCAAATTCTTTATTATGGCCAATGAAAGATAGATATTCGCCATTTGGAGACCATTTCGGATCTCTAAAGAAACCTGTACTATCCGTTATCTTCTCTAAAGATTTCGTTTCAAGGTCCATGATGAAAATATCGGAAAAAAGTTCATCATCACTTCTTTCTGCATCCCCGCTTATGAATGCAATACGCTGTCCGTCTGGGGACCATGCATTCGGTTGATGATCAACATTGTTTTCCGTTAGCAATGTTGATTCTCCCTTAAAAATGTCCACTATAACCAGCTGCTGATATAATTGATCAAAATAGCCTCTTCCATCCCATTTATACTTAATCCGTTCATACCTATTAACTTCTTTGGTCAAATCATTTCCCTTAACCGTATTAAGGTTTTCGTCTTCCTTTAACCCGGTAGAAAGCAGCAACTTGGTGGAACAAGGAGACCAAATAGGTTTTGATGCGCCGTTAACGAAATGGGTCAACTGGCGAGCTTCCCCACCAATGCTCCCAATAATGTGGACTTGTTTTTTCCCTGATCTGTCTGATATAAAGGCGATATGCTTGCCGTCGGGGGACCAGGCTGGTGATGTATCACGATTATCCCCAAACGTCCATTGCTTTGTTTCATTCGTAATCAGGCTGTACATAAACAGATTGGAAATGTATTTTTCCGTTTTTTCATCGATTCTGGTTTGGACATAAACCGCCATACTGCCATCCGGTGATAGCTTTGGATCGGTCACTGATTTCAAGTGAAATAAGTCTCTTGCTGTTATACCTATTTTGTTCATCCTTTTCACCCTTTCATTTCTCATAGGTATGTATTTCGCTAAAGAGAAATATAAATCCTTTAGTAAATGGTAAACGCGTAAGGTTTATTTATCAAGGACGAAAGAAATGAAAAAAATCCGGCCTTTTCATCAGGTCGGATCATCAGGATATAAAGGCAAAAAACTTACAATTACTTATGCATGTGTCGTGTATGTGGGCGGTGCGGCGGTATTTGGAAATTATGTTCTTCCATCATTTTATAATGTTTTTCAAAATGTGAAACCATTTTATCGGCTTCTTCTTTCGAAAGCGCGCCATATTCGACATATTTTTCGATCAATATCTTTTTGTCAGCGAGTATTTGCTTTTGGATCTTGGCGATTTCAGATTTTTGAGCATCAGTGAATTGTACACGTTCCGTTTGTGCTTTATTTTCCTCTGCAGCTGGGTGATTCAGGTTGACTATGAATAGGGAACAGGCTGTTAAACAGATGACTAAAAACTTTTTCATGAATGAACGACTCCTTCTTTTGTTTTTTTGCCTCATGAAGAACTGTAGAACATTTAAAACCTGAAAGTCTCTTCCGTGTAAATGTTTTTCTTTATGGAAGATTCCTTATTTCTTTATTATCATTTACAGCATTTACAGTTTTATGTAAAAAAATAGGTAAGGGTTTGTTAAAGGAAGATATGGGTAATTTAAATGTAAGCAAATATTTTGATGTAACTTCTTATTAATAAAAATCCTTAAAGAATGGGAAGAATGGGGGAGTATCATGATTTGGACGATTATTGGTGTAATAATATTATTATGGGTTCTTGGTTTAGTCTTTAAAGTGGCTGCAGGCTTTATACATATCTTGCTTATCATCGCGGTCATTCTCATTTTGGTTAAAGTTTTTAAGGGAAGGAATCGAATGTAGATGTGTATCGAATGTCTGACGTGGAAAAGCTTATAAATACCAATGTAAAAGGCGGCCTGGTGAACAGGCCGCCTTTTAATTTTCCGTTATGCTGTCAATCGTAAGGAAGTGGCTGGCCTAACAGCCTCTTATGAATCCATATCGCTGCTTGGGTGCCATCCCCCATTGAAATAGTGACTTGTTCTGAATGGGCAACGAGGTCACCGCCTGCCCAGACTCCTTTAATATTCGTTTCTTTAGTCCGGGGATGAATCACGACATGTTTGTTTTCATTGACTTCCACACCTAATTTTAGGGCTAGGTCATTATTTAGTTTGTTCCCTTTAAACGCCGTGAATGCTTTTTCAGCCTCGATTATTTTACCGGAGACTAATTGTATGCCCGTTAGCTGCTGTTTGTCGTCGACATGAACCTCACAAACTTCTTCTTCGATTACGGGAATCTGATTTTCCTTTAATTTTTCCCTATAATCATCATCAATTTTTGATTTCAAATGATTTACGTAAATGATATCTTTTGACCAATATAAAAGTGTAAGGGCCATGCCCGCACCCGTATTTCCGCCTCCAAGAACAACGGTTTGCTTGTCCATGATCTCATACCCATCACAGTCAGGGCATATATATGTGGATGTCCCAAGAGTTGGATAGATGTTTTTGATTGGAGGAATGTTATCGGTAATGCCGGTACCGAGAAAAATCATTTTTGCTTGATATTCCCTGTCATTCTTTGTTTGGATAAAAAACTTGTCCTGTTTTTTTTCAAGAGATGTCACTGTATCATCCAAGAATTCGACACCGAATTTTTCAGCGTGCTGTTTGCCAAGCGTCCTTAATTGTTTACCGCTTACCCCATCCGGCCATCCAAGAATGTTATGGTAAGCCTTGGCAATGGAAGAGCGGCCTTGAGCAGAGTCAATGACGATAATATTATGTTTATATCTTCCGAGCTGTATAGCTGCCTGAATACCGGCTATACCTCCACCAATAATAATGCAATCTGCTTGTTTCATGAATTCACCGCCCATAAATTTGGAATAAACCTAGTGTTATTCTATCTGTAAAAAATATACCACTAGTCGCTGGCTCTTAAACAAAAAAGGAGGAAGTCCGCCAGCTGGCGGACCTTCCTCCTTTTTTGTTAATGCCTGTATCATTGTTCTTGTATTGGTTCGAGCCATTCTTGTGCCCAATTTTGAATTTCGTTCATTACCGGTGCAAGAGCCTTGCCTTTTTCAGTTAAAGAATATTCAATCCTGACCGGTGTCTCTGGATATACGTCCCTTTTAACAATACCTTCAATTTCCAAGTCCTTTAAACGTTCGGAAAGAATCCTGCCGCTTATCGGGAATGCAGATTCAATATTACAAAACCGTTGAGGGCCATTAAGTAATTGATTGACAATCAATCCAGTCCAGCGTTTACTCAAGATTTGCATTCCTTTTTCAAATCGTGGACAAAGTGTCGTATTATTCATCTTATCACCTCATTATTAATATATTATAATGCATTTACCTCATATGTAACAACTTTACCGATAATAATTTAGTTACTAGAGATGTTAAAGTATAAGAAATTTATGAGCTTACTTTAAGTATCATGAAAAGAAATTCGCCCCGTAATTGCCACATTTTTAAAAAAAAGCTTTTAAAAAATGTGTTCTTTAGGGATACCGTGAAAAATATGTTATTTTAATATTGAAGTCAAAGTTTTATAAATGGAAGGGTTCGTGGGAAAGATGAGTGATTTACTGCAAGAGGCCGTATCCTTTATCAGGACAAGTTATCCGGAATTATCGAAAACGGAAGAGGACATGGATGGCAGGATTGAACAAATCAAAAAGGAAATAGATGAAACAGGCAGATATGAACATACATATGAAGAATTGTCTTATGGTGCTAAATTAGCTTGGCGTAATAGCAATCGTTGCATAGGACGCTTTTTTTGGGAGTCGCTGAGGGTGATTGATAAAAGGATGATTCAAAGCGAAGAAGAAATTGTATCGGCTCTCTTCGAGCATATCGAATATGCAACGAATAATGGGAGCATCAGACCTGTGATTACAATTTTCAAACAAAAAGATCATGATCGAAAAGTGGATATATGGAATCATCAGCTTATTCGATATGCAGGGTATGAGACGGAACATGGCGTAATCGGCGATTCAAGTTCAATAGCATTCACCAAGCAATGTATGGCATTGGGATGGGAAGGGAAATTCGGACGTTTCGATATTTTACCCCTTGTAGTCCAATTGGACGGGAAAACCCCTAGTTTATATGATATACCTGAAAGCCTCGTTAAAGAAGTTCAAATCACCCACCCTGAACTGACATGGTTCAAAGATCTTCAAATCAAATGGTATGCAGTTCCAATCATATCTGGCATGAGGCTGGAAATTGGCGGTATTACGTATTCAGCTGCACCATTTAATGGGTGGTACATGGGAACGGAAATCGGTGCCAGGAACCTTGCTGATGAAGAACGCTACAATATGCTGCCGGCAATCGGGGAGAGGATGGGCTTGGATATTAAACGTGATTCAAGTTTATGGAAAGATCGAGCCCTTATCGAACTCAATGAAGCAGTCCTTCATTCGTATAAAAAACACGGAGTCAGCATTGTTGATCACCATACAGCAGCTAAACAATTCAAGAAATTCGAAGAAAAAGAATCCACTTGTAACCGGAAAGTTACTGGGGACTGGACCTGGTTAATTCCGCCGGTTTCTCCAGCCACGACCCACGTTTTTCATCAGCCATATAATAATGAAATAATGAAACCTAATTTCTTTTATCAAATTCCTCCATATAAATAAAGGTTTACATTAATTGGCGTTGGGTATATATATAGCAAGCCAATAAATAAGGGGGAAGGTAATGATGGCATTAGGAAGAAACGTGGTATTACTAGGAGTCGGAGTTGCCGGAGTCTCATTTTTATCGAATAAAACGAACAGAGGAAAAGTGAAGGATATATGGTCCAATGCAAAAGCAAAAACAGTAGGCTTTTGGAATAGGACGGCATCAGAGCTGGATCCTGTAATTGAAAAGGCAGGTCACCCTGATCCATATGATCATGACGACAATAAAATGGTAGATGAAGGCGCCATGTATGGTGTTCACTATTATAATAATGCTAAGCATGGATAAAGTTATCAGACGCTTGGGGAAACCCAAGTGTTTTTTTGTGGTAGTTTTTATTATATTTCTCAAGCGTTAAAAACTGATAATTGCGAATTCTAAACAGGGAACCAAGGTATTAAATTCTTTATTGTGCTTTAAATGAATAAGGATTAAGATTAAAGAATCGAAAGGAAGTGGATACGAGTGAGCAGCAGTTCTTATGATCCTGAACCCAGAAAGCAAGAGGAAGCCAATATGATGCTAGAAGTCGAGACTGTTATTCTCTCTGAGTATCTGCTCGAAGAAGGTAAAATAAGGCTTTCTCTATAGAAGAGGAGGTCAAGAAATGATTGAAATCTACAAGACGGATGAAAACCGTCACCTAAACAATATCGAGGAAATGACAAAAGGTTCCTGGGTGAACATTGTCGCGCCCACAGAAGCTGAAATAGATTATATATGCACGACTTTGAAGTTACCGATCAATTTCATGAAAGATCCACTTGATGATGAGGAAAGGCCCCGTATCGAAAAAGAGGATGATAATGTTTTAATTATTGTCGACTTTCCATATTTGACCAGGGACGAAGCAGACTTACCGATCTTTGAAACGATTCCTATAGGTATGATCTTTACCAAAGACTGTTTCATTACGGTATCTTTGAAAGAAACACCGATATTGGCGAATTTCAAAAACAATAAGATCAAAGGATTTTTCACCAATAAGAAAACAAGGTTTGCTTTACAATTATTATTTGAAATTTCATCCTATTATTTACGTTACCTGAAACAGATTAACAAGATGACTAATGAAGCCGAACGTGAATTGCATCAGTCCATGAAAAATAAAGAATTATACACTTTCCTTGCTTTGGAAAAAAGCCTGGTTTATTTTACGACATCATTGAAATCTAATCGTGTAGTACTTGATAAGATCCTTCGTTTTAATTATTTGAAAATGTATGAAGAAGATAAAGAATTGCTTGAGGATGTAATCATCGAAAATGCTCAGGCAATTGAAATGGCAGAAGTGTATCTATCCATTCTTAGCGGTATGATGGATGCGTTCGCTTCGATCATTTCCAATAATGTCAATAATGCCATGAAGTTTCTAACCTCCGTGACTATTATTTTGACACTGCCGACGATGGTGGCAAGTTTTTACGGAATGAATGTGGAACTGCCATTTGAACATAATCGGTTTGCATTCATATTTACATTATTAATTGCCATAACATTGGCGGGGACGACGGCATTCATTTTTTGGAAGAAAAAATATTTTTAAAATTTACCGGCTTATTAAGCCTGTTTCAGACTGTAGACAAACTCGATGTAAATCGAGTTTGTCTACAGTCTGAAACAGGGGTTTGTGTAATTTGAACATTGATTTCCACTCCAGGCACTCGCTTTCCGCGGGCGGTCCGGGAGCCTCCTCGGCGCCTTTGCGCCTGCGGGGTCTCCCCTGGACTCGCATTTCCCGCAGGAGTCTCGCACCTTCCATTCCAATCAACTTTGTTTTAACTTTTAGATAGAACCCTTTTGCCTAAAGTCTTTATTGTTTTAAAATAGAATTAATAAAACTTGAGGTGATAAGGATGCTTTCTAAACATCTATTAAGCGTGTTCAACTTGAAATGATTACTATAGGATCAACTGGTGCAGCGAACCATTTGGTTGAGGCTGCCAAGCAGGTTTTGTTTTATTCCTCAAAAAAATCAGCAAATCCTTCACTGTTAATTCGATCGGAATAAGGGTTCTCATCTTTTACATTCTTTGCATCCAAATTTGTTTTAATCACTAAACGGGGACTCTGTGATGCTTCTCTGATGATACGATCGTTCAACTCTTTAAAGTCCGGTACATTCTTATTGCCGGGTTTGTTTGGTTCCAATAAAACCACCTCCATTTTTATCTTTGCAATAAAGGATGGGGTGTATTCATGAATATTCTTAGGTTTGGGAAGGATAAAGGACTGAGGAGGAGATCATGATGGCAAAATGGAACGAGCAAGCAGCTACCAATAATAATTTAAGGGCAAGTGATTTAAATCCAGATGGAGGCGATAAAGGTAAAATGGATTCAAAAACAATAGATGGAGATCAATTGAATGATCTAAAGATCCAAGAGGAAATCAGAAAGCAAAATATGTAAGAGAAGTCCCTGAACGTCAAAGTAAAGCAACACAGGATCATGCAGTGGAAAACGCTTGGCGGATAAACCAAGCGTTTTTTTTTTGCGTATCATGAAGACGGAATTCCATGGTTGATATAGACTCTTTTATCAGGAACGCTTTTGCTTTTTGAGTGAAGAGGGTTGAGTGAAGGACCCGGTTTCTTTCGTAGTTGTACCTTGCCCCTCTACCTGAGAAGAACCTAAACGAGTTTGTGAAGCATCTTTCTTGTTTTTTCCATTCATGTTTATCACCTCGATATTACTTTCCCTAATTCCTTTGCATCCTATACATATATTGAGGGTGAAAAGGACAGGTTAGAAGGTAGAGGAGGTGTGTGTTGATGTCAAAAATCGGTGTTGAAGAATCATTAACGAATATTCAGGAAGCACTTCGTGAAAAAGGTTTTGATGTTGTGGAAATTAAACAAGAAGCTGACGCAAAAAACGTGGATTGTTGTGTGGTAACAGGTTTGGAAAGTAATATGATGGGTATAAGCGATACTTCAATAAAAGCGTCTATCATTGAGGCAAATGGTTTAACGGCTGATGAAGTGTGCCGCGAAGTTGAAAATAAAGTGAACACCATTCAATAGTTCGAAAAGTGCCTAAACCGATATAGGATTAGGCACTTTTTCTGTTTTAGGTTACTGTGCAATGGAAATTGTCGCAATCAATTCCACCGCTACATTACCTTTGAGCGCTCTAGAAATCATACATGAAGTTTCAGCTTTTTCAGCAAGTTTCCTCGCTTTTTCAACCACTTTTTCAGAAGTACCCGGTACTAATATAAGTGCAGGTCGATGAATGATTTTCTTGTAGGTGAATACACCATTCGTAACATCCACTAACGCTTCCGATTGCATGGTCAAGCTCACCTTTTCTAAATGGGCTCGCTCTAACATGGCAGCAAAGGTAATGATATAGCAGGTCGATGCCGCCCCAAGAAGCATTTCAT
Source organism: Bacillus sp. CFBP9009 (assembly GCF_036541465.1). NCBI lineage: Bacteria > Bacillati > Bacillota > Bacilli > Caryophanales > Bacillaceae > Bacillus > Bacillus sp. CFBP9009. Next base: position 32,076 of record NZ_JAZHFU010000021.1, read on the forward strand.
CGGGATTAGTCCCGATCCCTGGTCCTTCCATTCCAGTAGGAATACTTATCTGTGTTTGAAGATTCCCTGAATGAATCGTGCCGATATCATTTCTGCCGCCGGGCCATTCCGCGGTTAAATGAAAGTGATGTATCGTCATTTTTTTAACCTCCTTACTTTTCTATAGTGTAAACGATTAAACCGGTTAAGTATCCGATTTTGCTCACTCGGGGAGTAATCATACAGCAGTGGGTCAAATTAAGTTTTCAGTATGCCAATTCAAAGCCGACCTTAGCGGTCGAACGGATAGGCAATATTGATATAAAGGATACTGTTGATGAAACAAAGGCAGAGGCATCAGGCTATTTTAAGCACAATATTGGATAGGCTTTTCTATAATGATATAGACGGTTTTATATAAATGATACTTCATTAAGGAAGGGCTGAAAAGTTGACTACATTGAGTAATATGTTCGATTTGACTAATAAAACGGCTATCATTACCGGCGGAGGCAGAGGACTGGGCAAACAGATCGCCATGGCGTTGGGGGAGGCAGGTGCAAATATAGTCATTGCTTCACGAAATCTACCTCTATGTATGGAGGTATGTGAAGAATTGCAATCGATGGGTGTAAATGCCGTTGCCTTTGAATGTGATATCACGGATGAGAATGCCATTGACCATGTCGTCCAGGAAACAGTTGCTCAATTCGGCACGATTGATATTCTTGTCAATAATAGCGGTACGTCCTGGTCAGGTCCGCTTTTGGATCTTCCCAAGGATAAATGGGAAAAAGTATTGAGCGTTAACGTTACAGGTACATTCCTGTTTTCACAGGCTGTAGCGAAGGTCATGAAGCAGCAAAATTCCGGAAAAATCATAAATATTGCATCGGTGACAGGTCTTGGCGGGACGTTTCCTGAGCTATTGGATACGATAGCTTATAACACCAGTAAGGGTGCCATCATTACAATGACCAAGGATTTGGGAGTTAAACTTGCTAGATACGGCATCCAAGTCAATGCAATTGCACCTGGATTTTTCCCGACTAAAATCACTAAGAAAATTCTTGAAAAGTCTAATTATGACATATTAGGTAAAACTCCGGCCGGGAGGTTTGGCGATGAAGATGATTTAAAGGGTGCCGCCGTATTTTTAGCCTCACAGGCTTCTGACTATATGGTTGGACATGTTTTGATCATTGACGGTGGAATATCGGCATTAGTGTAAACGGAGGAGAAAGGAAGGAAGAAATATATGACGGAAAAATCAAATTTTTATAAAGGGCTTAAATTACTAGGCACACAAAAAGAGCAGCAGCTCAATAGTAAAATTCAAAATCTGCTGAATAATCGCGAATTAATAGAAACAGTAAGCGATAATGCACAAATGCAGGTTCCAAGAATAAATAGTCTGCAGGAAGCCTCAGAAAGAATGTCCATCATCATGAATTACCCAACAAAAAGAGATGTGGCGAGTTTAGCGAAATTAGTCATCCAGCTCGAAGAAAAAATTGATAGGTTAGAAGAGCTGGTCTCTATACTTGTCGAGGATAGGGGCGGGAATGTCAGAGGTAATTCTTCAATTCGTAATGCCAAATCATCCCGCAGTATGAAAAAAAAATCAAGATTGGAATCCAATGAAATGGAAGGGAGTAAAAAAAGGATATCGGATTTTATAAATAACTCCTTATTGTTAAGCTCACAGTTGCCTGAGTTCGATTCACTTGGACAGGGGAAGTCAAATGTCTAAGAGGAAAGTGCCGAAAAATCAATCCGAATCCAAAACTAAATGGAAACATTTAATGGATATTCACAATCAGCCAATGCCTGAAATGGGACTGACGCCGAAAATAGCGGTGTGGAAAAAAAACAAATCAACGCTTTGGTATTATCCGTCAACACAAAAAAAATATGATGTACCGGTTTTTCTTATATATTCACTAATCAATACTCCTTTGATTCTTGATTTGTCCCCAGGGAATAGTTTAATAGAATCTTTTGTAAATGAAGGTTTTGATGTATATTTGCTTGATTTTGGAAGCCCGGGCTTTGAAGATGGTGAAATATCGATCGAAGATTATATCGTCGATTATATTCAAAAAGGAGTGCAGCGTGCATTACGCCACTCTGGAGCATCAGAAATTACAGTTATGGGGTTTTGCCTCGGCGGTACAATAGCCGCAATATATGCTGCCATTGCAGACGAGCCGATCAAGAATTTGATTCTTTCCGCTACCCCGGTGGATTTCAGTGCCTCAGAATTTTTTGATCAATGGCAGGTAGCGTTAAAAGAAGGGACAGCGGATTTTGACGAGACAATAGATATTTATCAAACGATTCCAGCCAGTGCAGTTAAATATGGAATCCGGTTAATGACATCTCCCATCTATATATCACCCTATTTATCTTTATTGAATCAAGCGGATGATGAGGAATACGTTCAAAATTGGCGCCGCTTCAATGCTTGGACTAATGGGCATGTACCATTATCCGGAGCAGCCGCAAAACAAATAACCAAGGATTTATTGATAAAAAATAGCTTGGTTAATGGTGGTTTTAAGGTAAGGGGAAAAAAAGCGAAGCTATCGAAAATTGATGCTAGTGTTTTGGTAATAGCGGGTAAGTATGATCGATTGGTCCCACAGGAAATGATTTATCCGGTAATGAAGCATCTAACATGTAAGGATAAGACATATAGCCTACTGAAAAGTGGACATGCTGCTAAACAATATTCCGGTGAACTCCCATATTATTTGAAGGAATGGCTACCAGGGCGTTCTTCACCAATTCAATAAAGGTTACTAGGGGGATGTGAAATGTACGTGTTGAACGCCAGTGTGGATATCAAAATCATGCCGGTTGTAGAATATATAGGCTTTGCGTCATTGATATTTTCAAAATTTTTTGCAACATTTCCAGATTACTAAAAGCGAAATAAATGAAAGGGCTGGCTCGGTATGTAGAGCCAGCCCCTATTGTATCATTGATAATATTTCACTCGTTCTTCAAGTGGTGAGAAGTCTTTATCGCCAGGCTCTGCAGTGGGTTTTCCAAAGGGCATCTGTGCGATGAGTTTCCAATCGCGTGATATATCCCATGTCTTTCTCACTTCGTCATCGATTAAAGGATTATAATGCTGAAGGCTTGCACCAAACCCCTCAATTTCCAAGGAAGTCCATACGACAAATTGTAAAATGGCAGACGATTGGTTCGACCAAATCGGAAAGTTTTCGGCATACGTTTTGAATTGTTCTTGAAGCCTTGTTATAATGGCCTGGTCTTCAAAGAATAAAACCGTACCATAACCATTTATAAATGACTTCATTTTTTCTTCCGTCTTTTCAAAATCTTTGTCACCGACAGCTTTTCTTAATGTGTTCTTCGTGATATCCCATAATTGGTCGTGGCTTTGACCAGTTAAAACAATCACTCTTGCACTTTGGGAATTGAAAGCGGAAGGGGAATATTGAACGGCATGATCGATAACTTCTTTAATCCTTTTATTAGGGACAACACGTTCCTTGCTAAGGGAATAATAAGAGCGTCTATCTTCAATTGCGCTAAAAAAATCTTTAGCCATATATCATACCTCCATTCATTATACCGACTTATTTTGACCTGATTTTATTATTTTATGAAAAGTGTATACGGGTGAAATTATTTGAATGAAAATGGTTGACAAATTTATCGCTGTCATTTATCTTTAAATCAAGATATTTGTATTAAAAGTATTATATGTTTGGTTAAATACCTCGAATTCGAGATATTATTTACGGATTAATTCATCTCCGTAAGGGGAGATTTATAAAGATAGGAGTGGTAAGGATGGAATTAAAAGGATTACATCATGTTTCGGCGATTACAGCTAAAGCGGGAAATAACTTTGATTTCTACACAAAAGTCTTAGGGATGCGATTAATCAAAAAAACGGTGAATCAAGATGATGTTCGTGTGTATCACTTATTTTATGGAGATCAAATCGGTTCTCCGGGTACGGAATTGACTTTTTTTGAAATTCCCAATGCTGCCCGCACTCATGAGGGAAACAATAGCATTTCAGAAATTTCTTTAAGGGTGAGAGATGATGAAGCTCTAGGATATTGGAAAAAACGGTTTGTGGAATTCAATGTTGAGCATGATGAAATATCGAGCCGTTTTGAAAGGAAGGTGCTTTCTTTTAAAGATCCTGAAGGGCAGAGGCTACTTCTGGTTTCCGATCAGGATAATAACGGTGTTCAAGGAGGATCACCATGGGATGGAAGCCCGGTACCGCAAGAGTTTTCCATCCTTGGATTAGGACCGGTAAAACTTACTGTACCCAATAGTGAACAAACAGAAAGTGTTCTTTCCGAGGTATTGGGGTTCAGGAAATCAGGCACATGTCCATCTTTAATTAGGGGGCAAAATCCAATTGTCGTTTACGAGACAGGTGAGGGAGGAACAGGAGCGGAACTTCATATTGAAGAAAGGAATGACATTCCTCGGGAAAGGTTGGGGAGGGGTGGTGTACACCATGTTGCCTTTCGGGTGGATAATGAAGAAGAACTGAGAAAATGGATAGAAAAAATTAGTGAATCAAAATTCGTGAACTCTGGATATGTGGACCGCTTTTATTTTCGTTCACTTTATTTTAGGGAGCCGAATGGCATATTATTTGAACTAGCTACTGATGGACCTGGTTTTGCAGTGGATGAAGCAGAGCAGCACCTAGGTGAGAACCTTGCCCTGCCGCCATTTTTAGAATCAAAAAGAAAGGATATTGAATCGAATTTAAAACCACTGAATACAAAATCAACAAATTAATCAACGGGAAAGGAAGTAATCGGCATGCAAAAGCAAAATGCAGGAATACATCATATAACCGCAATTGTAGGCAATCCTCAAGAGAATGTGGATTTTTATGCTGGAGTGCTGGGGATGCGTATGGTGAAGAAAACCGTTAATTTTGATGATCCAGGCACCTATCATTTATATTTCGGAGATGATTCAGGTTCACCGGGCACTATCATTACTTTCTTTCCTTGGCCTGGGGCATACCGAGGGACAATTGGCTCCGGACAAGTGGGGATTACAACATATGCCGTTCCGGAAGGTTCAATGGGCTTCTGGGAAACGCGCTTGGGTAAATTTAATATTGACTTTGAAAAGATCTCACGCTTCGGCGAGGATTATCTGGGATTTCAGGACCCACATGGATTGCAACTTGAACTGGTTGAGCGTAAAGAAGGTAAAAATAGCGAGTGGTCATTCGGCGGTGTACCAGCTGACAAGGCGATCAAGGGATTCGGCGGTGCTGTATTATTGACGTCGAAACCGATAAAAACGATGGAGCTATTAGAGGAAGTGATGGGCCTGCAAAAGATTGGGGAAGAGGGCGATTTCATCCGCTTTAAATCCACATCGGACATCGGAAATTTGATAGATGTTAAAAAAACGGTTTTGCCAAATGGGAAAATCGGAGTGGGAACTGTCCATCATCTTGCATGGCGTGCAGGCGATAATGAAGATCATAAAGAATGGAGGGAGCATATCGCAAACCATGGCTATGGCGTGACACCCTTTAAAGACCGCCAATACTTCGATGCCATTTATTTCAGGGAAGATGGAGGCATACTCTTTGAAGTTGCCACAGATCCACCTGGCTTTGCTCATGATGAAACGAAGGAAACGATGGGTAGTAAATTAATGCTGCCGCCATGGCTTGAAGAAAAAAGGGAGATCATGGAGAAAACGTTACTGCCGGCAGTGCCGAGGGTACTAGAGGAGGATAAATGATGAAGCATATTTTTCAAAAAGGAAGTAATCCAGATGCACCGTTGCTTTTGCTTTTACATGGCACTGGAGGAACGGAAACGGATCTTTTGCCATTATCGGAAATGGTTTCACCGGGATCATCCGTACTCAGCGTACGGGGAAATGTACTTGAAAACGGAATGCCTCGTTATTTCCGCCGGCTGGCTGAAGGAGTTTTTGATGAAGAAGATTTGATTTTCCGTACGAAGGAGCTTTATGACTTCTTGGAATCAGCATCCGGACAATATGACTTCGATCGTGACAGAGTGGTGGCATTAGGTTATTCTAATGGTGCAAACATAGCAGCAAGTTTGATGTTCCATTTCGAAGGGGCTTTAAAAGGAGCGATTCTTCATCATCCAATGGTGCCTAGACGCGGGATTGCTTTGCCGGCCCTATCGGATATACCTGTATTCATTGCTGCAGGTAAAAACGATCCGATTTGCCCGGCAGCAGAAACTGATGAACTTAATCAACTTTTACTCCAAGCTGGTGCTGCGGTGGATGTTCACTGGGAAAATTACGGTCATCAGTTAACACGTTCAGAGGTTGATGCAGCAAGTTCATGGTTTCAAAAGATCTTTTTATAAGAATGAGAGGGATGAAGATGATTTCAGTTAATCCTGAAAGTCTTACTGAAAGGGAAAATTATAAGTTTTTGACTGGAAGCATTATACCGAGACCAATAGCCCTGGTTACGACACAATCCGAAACCGGTACAATCAATATAGCGCCGTTCAGTTTTTTTAACATAGTCAGTTCCAATCCTCCGATGATTTCCATTTCTGTTCAACGGAAAGAAGGAGTTTCAAAGGACACGGCCCGAAATGCAATTCAAACAGGTGAATTCGTTGTTCATATCACTGATGAAGATAATGTTGCTGATGCAAATCGAACGGCCAAGGAACTTCCGTCTGACGAAAGTGAATTGGGTCTTACCAATTTCACTCAGGCGGTTAGTGATAATGTATCGGTACCAGGATTGCAAGAAGCGAAGGTACGCTTTGAATGTACATTAGAGCATGCGATACCATTGGCAGGTTCCAAGAATAAACCTGGTTGTGATTTATTGATAGGGAAAATAGTCTGCTATCATATAGAGCAGGATATTTACCATAATGGCCGAATTGACCAGAATGGGCTAAAACCTGTAGCAAGATTAGCGGGTCATACTTATACAAAACTAGGGGAATTATTTGAAATAGAACGACCTTAAGGAATAAGAAAGAAAAATGGCGTCATCTTTTAAGGTGTCGTCATTTTTTTTAATTATTCCCGGTTAGCATTATCTGCAATTCTAATACTGTAAGCGACTTTCCAAAAACAAGTTCATATCTATGCTAAAGGTCGATGATCGTTTGGATTTTAAAGGAAGTCTTTACAAACCGAAACAAAACTTGACAATTTATTCATAGATTGATAAAGTTATAAAAAAATAATTTCTTATCCAGAGAGGTGGAGGGACTGGCCCCATGAAACCTCAGCAACAGGTCTGCAATGATACTGTGCTAATTCCAGGGGGTGAAACCTTGATAGATAAGACCGTACGTGTTTATTTGTCAGTAACGCACTCTTTTTTAGAGTGCGTTTTCGTTTTTTCTGGATGCAAGATAAAGGAGAGTAAGAATGGAGAACAAAAGGAAGCATGATTTTCAAAGGGAAATGCAGGCAAGGCATATAATAATGCTATCGCTTGGCGGGGTGATTGGAACAGGTTTATTCTTAAGTTCGGGTTATACGATTCAACAGGCTGGCCCATTCGGCACCATCCTTTCGTATCTGATTGGGGCATTAGTGGTTTATCTAGTCATGCTATGTCTAGGTGAACTGGCAGTACATATGCCCGAGACAGGTGCGTTTCATAGCTACTCAGCTAAATACATAGGTCCTGGGACAGGGTATACAGTAGCTTGGTTGTATTGGCTAACTTGGACTGTTGCACTAGGTTCGGAATTCACGGCTGCAGGTTTGTTGATGCAGAGATGGTTTCCATCAATCAATGTCTGGATATGGAGTGCACTATTTGCCATATTGGTCTTGGCATTAAATGCGTGGACCGTTAAATTTTTCGCTGAATCCGAATTTTGGTTTGCGTCTATAAAGGTATTTGCCATTGTGATTTTTATTATTTTGGGAGCAGCGGCAATGCTAGGTTTTATTCCAATAATTCATTCACAATCCGCTCCGTTATTCTCCAATTTTACAAGTGAAGGTTTATTTCCGAATGGTGCTTTTGCCATTATAATGACGATGCTTGCGGTGAATTTCGCATTCTCTGGAACGGAATTAATCGGAATTGCAGCTGGAGAGACTGTGAATCCAGAAAAAACGATACCAAAGGCAATCCGTATGACATTATGGAGATTGATTATCTTTTTTGTAGGAACCATCGTTGTATTATCCGCATTATTGCCTATTTCGGATGCAAGCGTATTAGAAAGCCCCTTTGTGGCAGTTCTTGAACGGATTGGTGTGCCATATGCAGCGGATATTATGAACTTTGTTATATTAACTGCCATTTTGTCTGCTGCAAACTCAGGATTGTATGCATCATCCAGAATGCTTTGGTCACTTTCAGATAAGGAAACTATATCACCAATATTTGCAAAATTGACAAAACGGGGAGTTCCGATAAATGCAGTCCTTTTCAGTATGTTGGGCGGCTGTTTAGCCCTGTTCTCGAGTATTATTGCACCGGATACTGTTTACATAGTGCTTGTATCCATTTCTGGACTAGCCGTGGTTGTAGTTTGGATGAGTATTAGCGTGTCACAGTTTCTATTTCGCAGACGATATATAAAAGAAGGAAATTCAGTAAATGACTTGGCTTATCGAACGCCATTATATCCACTCGTACCAATCGTTTCTTTTATGCTATGCCTGGCTTCTTGCATAGGAATTGCATTTGATCCTACACAACGAATTGCACTATATTGTGGCATTCCATTTATTTTGTTTTGCTATGGAAGTTATTATATGACACAAAACCATAAAGAAAAGAGGAGTAGATCATGAACAATAAAACTAACCCAATTGACGCTATTTTACGAGATCATTCAGTCATGATTTTGGACGGAGCTTTAGCTACAGAGCTAGAGAGGCATGGATGTGATTTGGACGACCCGCTCTGGTCTGCACGTGTATTACTTGAAAATCCAGAAGTGATTTATCAAGTGCATTCTGACTATTTTCGTGCTGGAGCGGACTGTGCGATTACGGCTAGCTACCAAGCCACTGTTGAAGGTTTCGCCCTCCGCGGAATACAAGAAAAAGAGGCTTTGGAGCTAATCCGGAAAACGGTTTTACTCGCAAGAAAAGCAAGAGATAATTTTTGGAAGGAAGAAAATCAAACGCATAGGCCTAAGCCATTGGTTGCTGCATCTGTTGGCCCTTATGGGGCTTATCTTGCAGATGGTTCAGAGTATGTAGGAAACTATGGTGTTTCGGATGAAACTTTAACGTCATTTCATCGCTCACGAATATCAGCGTTGATTGAAGCAGGAGCTGACCTTTTAGCATTTGAAACGATTCCTTCCCTGCAAGAAGCAAAAGTATTATATTCATTATTGAAGGATTATCCAGAAGTGTATGCTTGGCTATCCTTTTCATTGAAAAATGAAAAAGCGATAAGTGACGGTACATTACTCGAGGAGTGTACAAGATTGTTTGGGGACAGTGAGCAAATTGCAGCAATCGGCATCAACTGTGCGCCAGTATCATGTATCACGGAAGCCATCCAGGTGTTGCGTGCAAACACGGATAAACCAATCATTGTTTATCCGAATTCAGGTGAAACATATAATCCAGAAACTAAAACATGGCATGGTCAAGAATCATGTAACAGGCTCGACCTGAAATCTGAAGAATGGCACCATGCAGGGGCGCGTTTAATTGGAGGGTGCTGCAGAACGGCACCACATCATATTGAAGACATTTCAAGAAAGTGGCGACCTTCCGTGGTGGTATCCTCCTAGCCCTTGTACTGTTATAAGGTATGTAGGTAGTATATAGACCCTAACTAAAAGGAACAGGAAGCGTCATAATCAGGCGGTTCCTGTTCTTTTTGAGCTCATTATTCAAACTCGAGTTATCTTATCTCTTAGGCTGAAAAAGAAACCGGTGCAAAAACAGTAATAGGGGAAATTAAATCATAATATTTGTGTGCTTGGGAAAACTAAACAAACAATGAATAGAAAGGAGAGAAATGAGTATGAGCCGTGGTAAAAATTTTAATCACAAAGAAAAAGGCCATCCAGGAAATTTACCTAATAATAGAATTAGCGAAGAGAAGGAACACAGCCGGCAGTATGAACAAATCGAGGATATTGTCACACATGAAGCTTTTAAAAATCGGGAAAAAGAAGACGAGATGCCTTAATATATTGATATTTCATGTATATATGGGGGGAAAACCATGAGCTTTTGCTATGGTTTTTTCTTTCATTACTAATAAATCAAGAGGGGAACAGATATCTATCATACCTTGTTGTAGTAGGCCGACTTTCTTCTATTAAAGATAATAAAACTTAAATTTTTCAGCTCGGGGCATCATTAGTCTTAAGTCACTAAGACGGGTTAGTAAGTATAATCTGCATTGTCATCCAGAAATAATTAAGGGCAACATAATTAATCAGAACCGGCTTATCCTAACTGGTTATAACCCTGGAATTTTTACAGCTTTAGAAATAAATCATGCCAGGTATAAGAACCTGATGAAGTACGGTTGTTCCCCATATACAAGTCTTGAGCCCAATTTCTGCTATGTTTCATTTTGTTTATCGCGATTTATTTCCACTTCTCGTTTTGCTCTAATAAAAGCGATAAATTGAATCGTCTCCTCTTCAGAAAGAGAGATTCCATCAACGGCTAGCTCCATATTTGGTAAATCCGTTAATTCAATGACTTGCGGTGACTCTGTGGTAATATCTTTAGCTGGATGATCTACTCGACCTAGAATGTAATCAGTGGATGTATCATATAAGCCTGCCAATAAATTAATCGTTTCTAATGAAGGGCGGCGGTGGCCCGATTCATAACCTGCATAGGTACTCTTGGCGATTCCAAGTCTGTCAGCGGTATATTGCAAAGACCATCTCTTGGCCTTCCTTAATGTAGTCAATCTATTTAAAATCATTCTTATTACTCTCCTTTTATATAAATCCATTATAACATCAAATTGAAATAAGTGTACGCGTAATGAATAATTTTAGCTTGATTTCACTATGAAACATGACTATAATAACATGTGGTGTACGCGTAACATGTACATTTGCAGCGAAACATCCTTTTTTGAAATGATAAGAATGATTGTGACACAGGGAGGCTATATAGGGGGTAGTATAATGGAGAAGTTGAAGTCAAAAATCAAGAAGTTGATGTTGATTACTACAGGTGGTACAATTGCATCGTTAGAAGGAAAAAATGGACTGGTTCCAGAGATGAAAGCTGACGAAATTTTAGGTCACCTACCGGGATTGGATTTACTATGCAAGATTGATAGTAAGCCTTTGATGAATATTGATAGTACAAATATGCAGCCGGAAGATTGGACAGAAATGGCACAATCCATCCATGAGCACTACCATGATTACGATGGCTTTGTGATTACCCATGGAACAGATACAATGGCTTACACTTCAGCTGCGCTCTCATATATGTTACAAGATTTAGGGAAACCAATCGTCATTACAGGTTCTCAGATCCCAATTGCCTTTAAAAAGACAGATGCCAAAAGAAATATCTCTGATGCGATTCGTTTTGCTTGTGAAGATATTGGAGGAGTATATGTTGTTTTTGATGGTAGAGTCATCCAGGGTACGAGGGCCATTAAATTGCGAACGAAAAGCTATGATTCGTTTGAAAGTATTAACTATCCTTATATTGCTACCATATTCAAAGATAAAATTGAGTATCTTAAGCCAGTTCATTCACCAAAGAATAAGGAAGCTAAGTTAGATGCTTCCCTATGTACTGATGTTGCTTTGGTCAAGCTGTATCCCGGTATTAAGCCTGAATTCTTTGATTTCCTGAAAAATCAATGTCGGGGAATCGTAATTGAAAGTTATGGAAGCGGTGGTATTCCCTTTCAAGGAAGAAATATTTTAGAGAAATTGAATGAGTTAGTACAATGTGGAATATCCGTAGTCATTACTACCCAATGTTTAGAAGAAGGGGAAGATATGGATATTTACGAAGTGGGACGAAAAGTGAACAAGAATGTCATCATTCGTTCCAGAAATATGAATACAGAAGCCATCATTCCTAAGTTGATGTGGATTTTAGCCAAGACACGGGATCCTAAAAAAGTGAAGGAAATGATGGAAACACCGATTGCAGAGGACATCACATTCTAGAACAAACAAAGGGGCAAGAGGAAATGTTGATAGAAGAGAGAACATACCGAATCGAGAAAGACTTTCTTGGGGAAAAGGAAATTCCGGCAGATGTTTATTATGGAATACAAACTCTACGCGCTGTAGAGAATTTTCCGATTACCGGTTACAAAGTCAATGAAGAAATGATTCGTGCACTAGCGATGATTAAAAAGGCGGCCGCTTTAGCAAATATGGATACCAAACGGTTATATGATGGTATTGGAAGCGCTATCGTCAAAGCTTCTGAAGAAGTGATTGATGGAAAGTGGCATGAATATTTCATCGTTGACCCAATTCAAGGCGGTGCGGGGACATCGATGAATATGAACATTAATGAAATCGTTGCCAACCGTGCGTTAGAACTTATGGGACACAATAAAGGTGATTATGTACATGTTAGTCCAAATAGCCATGTTAACATGTCGCAATCAACTAATGACGTATTCCCTACTGCCATTCATTTATCAACACTACGACTTTTAGAGCAATTGTTGCAAACAATGACCAAGATGAGTACGGTCTTAAAGAATAAAGCAAAACAATTTGATCATGTTATCAAAATGGGACGTACACATCTTCAGGACGCAGTGCCAATTCGCCTCGGTCAAGAATTTGAGGCTTACAGTCGTGTGTTGGATCGCGATATAAAACGAATCAGTCAATCACGTCAACATTTATATGAAGTGAATATGGGAGCAACAGCAGTGGGAACGGGATTGAACGCAGATCCGCGTTACATTGAAAATGTTGTTACATATTTAGCTGAAATCAGTAACTTGCCGCTTGTAGGAGCAGAACATTTAGTAGATGCAACTCAAAATACGGATGCTTATACTGAAGTGTCAGCTTCATTGAAAGTATGTATGATGAATATGTCTAAAATTGCAAATGATTTACGTTTGATGGCTTCAGGACCAAGAGCGGGATTAGGGGAAATCACACTTCCAGCTCGTCAACCAGGTTCATCCATCATGCCAGGAAAAGTAAATCCAGTAATGCCAGAATTGATTAACCAAGTCGCTTTCCAAGTGATCGGGAACGATAATACGATTTGCTTAGCATCAGAAGCAGGACAACTAGAATTGAACGTAATGGAGCCAGTGCTTGTATTCAACTTATTACAGTCAATCAGCATTATGAACAATGCTTTCAATGTCTTTACAGATTATTGTTTAGAAGGCATTGAAGCAAATGAGCAACATTTAAAAGATTATGTCGAACAAAGTGTTGGAGTGATTACAGCAGTCAATCCGCACCTTGGATACGAAGTGGTTTCACGTATTGCGCGGGAAGCGATATTAAAAGGCAAATCAGTTCGCGAACTTTGTTTACAATATGATGTACTGACAGAGGAAGAATTGGATCTGATTCTAAATCCTTATGAGATGACAAAGCCCGGCATAGCGGGAGCTTCTCTTTTTGATCGGCAATAACCAGTATATTAGTAGAAAGCATTAATCTATCTGATTTTTGATGTAATGACTATGCCTTTAGGACCGTTGGTTTTTAAGGCATAGTCATTAATTATATACATATGAAATGTTACCCAACAGTTTGTCAACTGCTTGTGGGTATCTAAAAACTGAATATTTGGTTATTTTTGATCGTCGATCTAATCTTATAGGTGTTTAACTATTCATAAAAACCCATCTCCCTTAGAATATCTAAGGGGGATGGGGAAGTTTTAGCTCAATAATATGCCTGTATTAGCCCTTTACTACTTCCTGTCCACGAACATTCCATGTAAATGCAAATACCACTACTGCCAGAACACAAGAAATCGTTATTAATGTGAAACCTGCATTCCAGCCTGCAAAGTCAACTATATATCCCATAACAGCATTAGCCGCTACAGATCCACCTAAATATCCAAATAAGCCAGTCAGTCCTGCTGCAGTGCCTGCAGCTTTTTTAGGAACTAAATCCAGTGCTTGCAGACCTATTAACATTACAGGTCCATAAATTAAGAACCCAATCGCAATTAGGGAAATAATATCGATCATTGGGTTGCCTGCAGGGTTAAACCAGTATACAAGGACTGCGATTAATACTCCTAGCATAAAGACAACCCCCGCCGGTCCACGACGTCCTTTAAAAACCTTATCCGAGATATAACCGCATAATAAAGTTCCCGGAATGCCTGCCCATTCGTATAAGAAATAAGCCGTACTGGACTCGTCCATGTTAAAGCCTTTTTCTTCGCTTAAATAGGTTGGTGCCCAATCAAGTACCCCATAACGGACGAAATAAACAAAGATGTTTGCAATCGCAATCGCCCAGACCCATTTGTTATTCAATACATATTTAAATAATATCTCTTTTGTTGTCAATTCTGTTTCAAACGTTTTTTTCATTTTATTTGGAAAATCATTACGATACTCTTCAATCGGTGGTAATCCAACTGATTGTGGTGTATCACGTATTAAGATAAATGAAATGATTGCTATTAAAATGGCAACTAGAGCAGGTAGTATAAAAATCCCTTCATAACCTGCATATGAAGGACCCATTATTGTTGCAAAGATGGAAACACCTGCAATCGCCAATGGTGCCATTAAGCCACCACCCACGTTGTGGGCAACATTCCATATTGCCGTTTTCCCTCCTCTTTCACTCACACTAAACCAGTGAACGAGCACTCTGCCTGATGGAGGCCAGCCCATCCCTTGAAACCATCCATTAATGAATAACATGATAAACATAATCGTAACGGATGATGTGAAAAATGGAACAAGACCCATAAGTAAGCTGACGATTCCGGCAAGTATCAAACCTACTGGCAAGAAATACCTTGCATTGCTTCGGTCTGACACAGTTCCCATTACAAACTTACTTATCCCATATGAAATCGAAATGGCTGATAATGCAAGACCCAGCTCTCCAGTTGAAAAGCCTTCCTCCTTTAAATATGGCATTGCCATGGAAAAGTTTTTACGAATTAGATAATACGCTGCATAACCAATGAAGATACCGATGAAAACTTGTAATCTTAGTTTCTTATATTCAGAATCAATTTTTCCTTCAGGTAATCTTTCAACCGGTAGAGCTGGCTTAAAAAATTTGAGCATCCAATTCCTCCTTAATATGATATTTTTGAACCTAATTAAGTAAAGTATTGATGATGAAACATAAAAAAAACTCATACCAAAATAGCAACCCTTTATGTTTAAAAGGTCCTATTAAAGCATGAGTCTCCAAATCTCCACCATCGTTAACTTGTAATAATTATACTATCTTCATAAGAAAACGCTGTCAACATTTTTTTGTGCCCGTTCGGACAAAGAAGGCACCATCAAGTTAACTGCCTAAGTCTTTTTTAGGACCAGTTTTAAAATCAGGATAAATATAGAAATAATTGAAGAAGAAGCTTATTCCGTATTAATATTTCTTTTAAAGATTTTTTTTGAACGAATGGTATGTGTCCAAAGTTCCGTTGAATATTAATGGTAAAGGTAAAACCAAATGAAGTGGCATACGCAATTTTTCAGTTTTTTCAAGATATTTAATATAATGTAATAAGTCATTTCCAGGTGGAAAAGGAGGATAACTTTGAAACAAGTGAATCGTTTTATCCGAAGCGTTACATTTCTAATGCTCGCATTTTTCATGGTTAGTGGGCAGGCTGCATTTGCTTCATCAGATTCAATATCATCGCAATCCACGCCAGACCTTTTAATTAGGCAGATCATGGGTTTAGCCTACGAATCCCAACAATCCATTAGCAGTGGACCATTTTCTGTAGGTGATTCGTTGAAGAAAGTGGAAAATGCCTGGGGTGCACCGGAAGATTTAAGTACCGTTGCAGCCAATTATTGGAGCCATAATGTCCGATTCCTCTATGACGGTTCAACAGGCAGAAAGACGATTACCGCCATTGATGATTTTGATCCGGAATTGCAAACCATCCATTTATCCATGCTGAAGGAATTGATCGGTGAACCTGTAAGTGAAGTGGAGCAAGAAGGGATGTACTATGTCACTTATACCGATTACGCAAATTATAAAGTGGTCTTCGTATTTGAAAGCGCCTGGATTAACCCAGATCCAAGATTGAATATGTATACGGTTGAATTTGCGTCAGATTAATAAGTCAAAAAAGGATCGTCCCTTTATTGCAGAGGGGCGATTCTTTGCTACCACCGGGAGAATTTTGTTTAAGAATCTAATCTTACCGTTCTATTCAATATTGTTCAGCCATACATTAAAAAGATGTAAGTAGAATGATTAAGGGGGGATTTGCTTTGTCAGAAGGTGTGCATAGTATCATTTTACCTGTTTCAATAAAAACAGTATGGGGATTTGTCAGTGTCATAGATCGTTGGGCACCTCTTGTCCCAGGATATATCAATCATGAGATGATAAATGAGGAGACACTTATTTGGGAGTTTAAAAGCGATTTGGGATTAATGAAGAAGAAAATTAAACTTGAAGTGAATATAATGGAATGGATTGAACCTGATAAGGTAACATTTAATCTTAAGGGATTAAATGAAAAATTTGATGGGCATGGCTATTTTTTAGCGGAACAGTGCGGAATTGGACAGACTAAAATGACTGGCTGCCTTGCGATTACGGCAAAAGGGGCCAAAGCCCCTATCGTCAATGCTTTGTTAAAAACATACGTTCCCCAAATGACGATCGAGTTTTCTGAGGCAGTTGCACAAAGTCTCCTTGTACAAAAATAGAAATTACATATTGGAGCTGTCATTATTGGATATTGGCACTTGACAATTATACCTTAGTGGTATGTATTATAAATTGTAATATTCTTTATAATGCCTTTATTCAACTGAATGGGTTTTGTAATGGATGTCTGGATACGATTCGTAAGTAATAGGCAGGGTAGGAGGCCTCACATGGAGTATGATAAGCAGGTTAAAAATAGAGTGAAGCGAATTGAAGGACAGCTTCGTGGGATATTGAAGATGATGGAGGAAAACAAAGATTGCAGAGATGTAGTAACGCAGTTATCTGCCACTAGATCTGCAATCGATAGGACAATTGGGGTAATAGTAAGTTCCAATCTTGTAGAATGCGTCCGGGAGGCTAATGAATCCGGAGAAAAGAATCCCGAAGAGCTAGTTAAAGAAGCTGTGAATTTATTAGTGAAAAGCCGGTAAGCAATAATATTATTGTTAATTGGAATTTTTAGGACAATGATTATAAGACAACCTGACCAATCTGAGAAATTTCAGTGTCCGGGGTGGATGTATTTTTTTAAATGGGCCTCTACAGGAAGAGGTCCATTTTTGTGAATTCTCTGTTTTCATTTCTGATAAGCAAATCCTTTGATATAAAGAATTTGCATGGTATCCTTAAAGGGATAAAAATTGAGTGAGGGTATGCTATGGAATTTACGCATGTTACATCGGTTTTGCTCGGCCTCGTCATTATTCTAAATATTTTATTTGCCACGATTGTCATATTTTTTGAAAGAAGGGAAGCGAGCACGACCTGGGCTTGGTTATTGGTGTTATATTTTCTGCCTGTAGTCGGTTTTATTTTATATCTCCTTTTTGGAACAAGTTTAAGGCACGCACACTTATTCCAATGGGAGGACAAGAAGAAGATCGGGATTGAAGAAATCCTTGATAAACAGATGGAAGAGCTTTCAACGGATCATTTCCCTTTTCGAAATGCTTCTTCAAGTAATTATCGTGATTTGATTTATATGCATCTCCGGAATAATGATGCCGTGCTTACTGAAGATAATCAAGTCGATATTTTTACGGAAGGGAAAAATAAGTTTGACCAGCTTTTTAAAGATATTGAAGCGGCCGAAAACCATATACATATACAATATTACATCATTCAAAGGGACGGCCTGGGTAAACGATTCATTGAAGCTTTGACTAAAAAAGCGAATGAGGGCGTCAAAGTTCGGTTGCTTTATGACGAGCTGGGTTCCAGAGGGATGACTAAACGTTTCTTCAGGGAATTTAGGCAGGCTGGAGGACGAGTGGAGGCATTCTTTCCATCCAAATTAAAATTTATAAATTTACGCCTGAATTTCCGTAACCATCGAAAGCTCGTCATCATAGATGGGAAAATTGGGTATGTTGGAGGCTTTAATGTTGGAGATGAGTATTTAGGGCTTAATCCAAAATTCGGTTTTTGGCGTGATACACACCTTCGAATAAAGGGATCGGCTGTCAAAGCCATTCAAACCCGTTTCATCCTGGATTGGAATCAGGCATCAAAGCACCATGATATAACGTATCAGCCTCATTATTTCCCTATTGTAAAGCCTCAAGGAAATATAGATTTGCAAATAGTGACAAGTGGGCCGGATTCTGAATGGGAACAAATTAAAAATGGCTATATTAAATTAATTTCTTCAGCAAAAAAATCGATTCTCATTCAAACACCTTACTTCATACCGGATGCAAGTTTATTGGATGCACTCAGGATTGCCAGCTTATCAGGGTTAGATGTGAAAATCATGATTCCGAATAAACCTGATCACCTTTTCGTTTATTGGGCAACAACTTTCAATGCAGGGCAGTTATTAAGAGCGGGAGCTAAGATATACATCTATGATAACGGTTTTATTCATGCGAAGATGATCGTGGTGGACGAAGAGGTCTCCTCGGTGGGGACAGCTAACATTGATGTCCGTAGTTTTAAATTGAACTTTGAAGTCAATGCCTTCATTTATGATGAAGGAATGGCCGAAACACTGACAAGGATTTTTTATAAGGATGTCGAAGTATGCAGGCAGCTTACAATTGAAGAGTTTGAAAAGCGTTCAAAGTGGATTCGTTTTAAAGAGTCCATTGCAAGGCTGGTATCACCGATATTATAATTTTTAAACTAAACGGACCATTACTACATGGTCTGCTCAGGCTGTAGACAAATTCGAGAAATGGAGTTTGCCTGCAGTTTTTTTCTTTATGAAATGTTCCAGTTGTTCAGAAATCCGCTCCCTTTCAGTTGTAGACAAAATTGTTATTAATTGAGTTTGCAAAAATCGTTGATTTCCTCTCCAGGCACTCGCTTTCCGCGGGCGGTCCGGGAGCCTCCTCGGCGCCTTTGCGCCTGCGGGGTCTCCCCTGGACTCGCTTTTCCCGCAGGAGTCTCGCACACCCGCTCCAAGCAACTTTGCTTTAATTTAGTTGGAACTTCTTTAGTCTACAAACTCAAAAATTGAGGCTGTCTACAATTTTAAAACAAGTACGGAGCTTGATTTCAGAAATCCGCTCCCTTTCAGCCGACTGTCAGCCAAGCATCATCAAAGCAAGCGCCTGTGGCGTCTCGGCTAGCCATTTATTCAGGAGGAGTGTAATTTCTTCAATCCATTCATAAAACCAGAAAAAACATTAAGAATCACTAGTCTTGCTTTAATATCATGGTTCGGGATGAGACCATTCGGAACGCCCTTTTGGTACAATAGTTTATATCCATAAAAGGGGGAAAAGCCGTGAAAACGTTTATAATCACAGGAGCTTCAAAAGGTTTAGGTGCTGCCATCGCCAAAGGATGTTTGCAGACGAGTGATCATTGCATTTTAGTTTCCCGTACAGCCAATCCTGAAATGCAGCGGCTGGCTGACCGATCAGGGAAGAAACTTACATTTATTTCGATGGACTTGAATGAAACTGAAAAGTTACCTTCCTTAGTCAATGAGATTCTTGCTGCTGTCGATGATACAAGTGACATTTACTTCATTAATAATGCAGGCGTTATTGAACCGATAAAGCCGGTAGGAAAGCTTGGTATGGTAAATTTGGAAACAAGCATGCGGGTGAATTTCATGGCACCCATCGTATTGGCTGATGAGTTCGTTAAACAGACAAAGGACTGGAACAGAAAGAAGGTAATGGTCAACATATCTTCAGGAGCAGCAAAAAACCCATATCATGGCTGGTCAGCCTATTGCAGTACTAAAGCGGGGCTAGAAATGTTCACTCGGGTTGCGGGGTTGGAACAGGATAAAACGTCTTTCCCTACGTCTCTCATATCTTTTTCACCAGGTGTAATGGATACGGAGATGCAAGGCACAATCCGGTCAGCAGACGAACGGGACTTTTCCGATAGAGACAAATTTCATGAATATAAAGAGAAGGGCATGTTAAGAAGCCCCGAATTTGTGGCAGATAAACTTTTGCAGCTTCTTGAAGCGGAAGATTTGGAGAATGGGAAGTTCTACGATATTAAGAATTTACTTTAATGTATGAGAGTATGTGAAACAAAAAATCAACTGATGACTTATAGCGTGGGGTTGTCCCTTTGGGCAGCCTCTTTTTTTAGTGATCCTTTATTCCATTTAAAAAACCTCCAAAAAACCAGGATATTATCATTAGGAAATATGATAATTCGTTCTATCCAATTACCTGAATAACATAAACTTTTTTGGAGGGAGTTTGGAGGGTTATGAATGACGATCATTATTGTGAAAAAAGGTGACAGCCTTTGGGAAATTGCCAGAAAAAATAAAATTCAACCATCGAGGTTAATTGAAGTCAACGGTTTGGAATCAACAGCTTTGGTTCCTGGCCTGGCACTATATATACCTGATGAAAAAACGGTGAATCGAAGGTATATAATTAAAAGTCAGGATACCCTTACTAGAATCGGCAGTCGTTTTGGAACGAGTGCAGCGGCAATCATGGAGGCAAATCCAGGAATCGTTGCAAACTCGCTAAAAGTCGGTACGGAAATTTTGATTCCGTCTCCTTACAAAAATCAATTGATTACGCTGGGTTTTGCCTTCCCGACTTCAGGTGGAGTAGTATTTGAAACACTTGAGCAGAATGGTGATAAATTATCCTATTTAGCCATTGTAGCTTATTCGTTTACAAGGGAAGGAAATGCATATGTTGATGGTGATGATCTCCCCCTTATCGCTAAATGCGAGCAGACAGGGGTGACGCCTTTACTTATGATCCGGAACTTTCAAGATGGTGATTTTGATGCTGATTTGGCGGGTGATGTCCTTGCTAGTACAGTATACAGAGCGAATTTAATCAATAGTATGCTGAATTTCGTTAAGGAGAAAGGGTATGGGGGTGTCAGTATGGACATCGAATTCATCCCACCTGCTCGGCGTTCCGATTATGTGCTTTTTTTAAAAGAATTAAAGGAGGGGTTGAACGAACTGATCCTTCATGTGAACGTACACGCAAAAACAGCGGATAATCCTGAAAATCGAATTGTAGGCGGCCATGATTATCGGGGGATCGGAGAGGCAGCCGACCTTGTTGCCGTGATGACCATTGATTATGGATATCCTACTGGCCCGCCTGAACCCATTTCCCCACTTTGGTGGATGGGCGAGGTTCTTCGTTATGCTTTGACGAATATTCCTGAATATAAATTGCAGTCGGCATTTCCTATGTATGGATACGATTGGGTAGTACCAAGCCACGGGACGAAAGCTTTATCAGCTCAAAATGCCCAAAATCTTGCCATTGCAACTGGCACTGAAATAACTTTCGACACCTCAGCGGCTTCACCTACCTATTCTTATCGAATAGAGAATTCGAATCATGTCGTTTGGTTTGAAGATATTCGATCGATAAGCGCAAAATATGGAATGATTGATGCATATGAACTGATAGGAGCAACTTATTGGCAGATTGGTTTGGAATTCCCACAGAATTGGGAGTTTATAGATAATAATATCTGGATTATCAAATAGAATGAATGGGTGCAGGCGGTGAAAAGAAGTGTTATATATTTTTTTCCCTTGTTTGGTTGTGCAACTTTTATCAGGGGCAAGCCAATCACACCTAGCAAGATCTTAAAGAAAAACAATATTGTTCGACGGGCTTGAAACCATAAAAAAGGAGCCATGGAAAATGAAGTGAACCCAAAAAGTTAGACACTTTATTTACTTAGGCAGCCTTGAGGGCATGAACCCGGTAATCTACCGGGCTCATGCCTTTTA
>NZ_JAZHFU010000022.1:0-53870 GCF_036541465.1 Bacillus sp. CFBP9009
TCAAGGTAAATGGGAAGGATGGGTATGTCAGTACTGACTATCTTTCGACGACAAAGCCTGGAATGGAATCCAAACCATCCATACCTGAAAAAACGACAACGAAATATGTAAATGTCAGCACGGGTTCACTGAATATGCGGAATAAGCCGTCAGAAAGTGCTTCTGTCATTGTGAAATTGGCAAGGGGTGTAGAGGTAGAAGTCATCTCGGAATCAAATGGCTGGTCTAAAGTTAAAGCGTATGGCGGGGAGGGTTATGTCAATACGCAATATCTATCAGCAACGAAGCCTGGTCCTTTACCGGGGCTGAATCCAGACGAAGAAGGAAACACGTCAGTTAAATATGTAAATGTGAATGATGGCTCCAGTCTAAATATGCGATCTGCTGCATCAGCTTCCGCTTCAATTATAGCCAAGCTTGTAAACAATACGGCCGTAACGGTTTATTCAGAGTCTAATGGCTGGTCAAGAATCACGGCCAATGGAAAAACCGGATATGTCAGTACGCAATATTTAACGGCCAAAGCACCGGAAGGTCCGGGAAGTTCGAATGGATCGATAATCAGGATCGATAAAGAGTATAATCTTACGATGGAAAAGATGGTTGAAATTCAAATGGCCGTAAACGGTCAGACGGATAAGAAGTATAAAACCTACATACGTGAAGATGGATTAACTTTGATCAATTCAACAAAAGGTACGGTTAAAGGAACCGGATGGCGTGTCAGGGGCGGAGCTGGTTCTAATTATTGGGTAGTCGGTCCTGTCAGCAATAATCAATCATTGAATATTAAATCGAAAGTAAAGGGCTCTGATGGATACTATTGGTATGAGGTGGACTATAACAAGACATGGGTAAATGCCAGTCCGGAAGATATAGAATATAATCTTAACCCAAATAATTTTGTGAATGATCCAGTAAATTCATTCCAATTCGTCAAGCTTTCCCAAGTCACCAACATGAACGTTTCAGAAGTGAATAATAGAATCCTTTCAGGTAAAGGGATTTTACAAGGCCAAGCTGCAACCTTCACTGCGGCAGGGGAAAAATATGGGGTCAATGAAATCTACCTGATATCACATGCTTTGCTGGAGACCGGGAATGGAACATCACCGTTAGCGACTGGCGTAAAGGTGAACGGGAAAACGGTCTATAATATGTATGGAGTGGGAGCATTTGACGGAACGGCGCTAAGCAGCGGCGCTCAATACGCCTATAATGCAGGTTGGTTCACTCCGGAAGCGGCCATCATAGGCGGTGCCGAATTCATCGCCAAAGGATATATCTCTGCTGGACAGGACACGCTTTACAAAATGAGATGGAATCCTACAGCTGCAGAGAAATATGGATATGCTTCACACCAGTATGCCACTGATATTGGCTGGGCAACAAAACAAGTGAAACAGATTTATAATTTGTATAGTTTACTAGATTCCTATAAATTGAGGATTGAAGTTCCTAAGTATAAATAAGAAAACAGGAAAAAACACATGAGTCCGACTCATGTGTTTTTTTGCTAATTAGTTTTATCCTTTTCCAGAATACCCCTGACGACATCCTCGATCGTCACCACTCCCAATGCCTTTTCCAAGGCAAGTTCAGCGACTGAAAAGATAGGCTCTATTGTATCTTGTATATTTCTTCCAACAGTGCATGCTGGATTAGGATTTTCATGGATTCCAAATAATTCTTTATCGGAGACAACGTTGACAGCCTGATAAACATCGAGCAAAGTGATATCCGATAATTCCTTGGCCAATGTCGCTCCGGCGATACCCGGCCGAACATTCACTAAACCAGCATTCTTCAGCATGCCGGTGATTTTTCTGATTAAGGCTGGGTTGGTGTTTACACTTTTTGCTATAAAATCAGAAGTGTTAACGCCTTCTTTGTTTATTTCTAAAAGAGATAATATATGGATTCCTACGGAAAAGCGGGTACTGATGGACATCTCTTTTTTCTCTCCTTTAAAATCTCTATTCTTATATAGTATAAATTATTTAACATGTAATTCAAGTGGTTACAAGTTATAATGGCCTGCAAGAATAATATTTATCCATTAACCGTTTCCTTGTCAAGTCACGCCGTTTCTGCAAAGGCGAAAATAAAAGGTATGTGTAATTGACAAACCAGCATGGTGAAACTTATATTATAACGTGTAAATGAATCAGTTACAGGTGACAGGTGCAGGAAGGGGGAACTTGAAATCGGCCGCTATGGCTGGATAAGGAATATCGACACAACTACAAGTAATGGAGGTATATGATGGCTAATAAAAAAAAGGGTAATCAAAAACAATCTTCTGCATTCACGTTTTGGATCATCGGGCTAATCGCTGTAATCATTATTGGCTTTATATTTTTAGCAAATGGGAAGGACGAAGATACAGCCGTTAATGAAATCGATTATAAAGCACAGCCTTATTTGGGAGAAAAATCGGCTCCTGTCCAAATAGTGGAATTTGGGGATTATAAATGTCCAGTCTGTAAGACATTCGAGGAGCAATTCTTCCCTTCTATACAAAGTGAATTGATTGATACAGGAAAAGCGCAATTTTATTTCATGAATTATTCGTTTATTAACGTCGATTCAACCAGATCCGCTAAATTCGCGGAAAGTGTTTATCAGGAATTAGGTAATGATACCTTTTGGAAATTTCATGAGCTTTTGTACGATAAGCAGCCAGCTGACCTGAAATATGAAAAGGAAGATGTCTTTACGGACAAATTCTTGGAAGAAACATTGAAAGAAATCGCAAATGACAAAGATGTGAAAAAGGTCGTTACCTCGTTTAAAGACGAAAAGTCCGAGGACCAATGGAACAAGGATATGGAGCTGGCAGACGAATTGGGCGTTACTGGAACTCCTTCCTTATTTGTCAATGGCAAGAAGTTTGAAGGAAATACAATCGATGATTTAGTGAAAATGGTTGATGATGCAGCGAAGGAGAAATAGTGATGAACAAGCCACTATTATTTTCTTGGATCCTGTCCATCATCGCCACTGCTGGAAGTCTCTACTTTAGTGAGATTCTCCATTATGTACCCTGTACCTTTTGTTGGTATCAAAGGATCTTGATGTACCCGCTCGTTATCTTATTGGGCAGGGCCTTTTATGAACAGGACTTGAAAATTTATCGATACATCCTTCCATTATCGATTTTGGGCATGTTGGTGTCAGGGTATCACTATAGTCTGCAAAAAATTCCAGCACTACAGCATTTCGAAATGTGCCAAAGCGGTGTTCCCTGCTCAGGTGAGTATATAAATTGGCTAGGATTCATCACGATCCCGTTTTTGGCCTTTATCGCCTTTACTCTCATCACAATCTGCATGGCACTGCTAATGAAAAAGAAAAAAAGCATGTAATTAAGCGGCGCACCATTCTAAAAGGAATGGTGCTTTTTTATATATATCGACGAAAATTGGATTATATCTCCGAAAATTGCAATATATCGACGAAAACTCCAATATATCTCCGAAACTCCCCAAAATAATAATGTTGACAAGATGCATCCTGTAACTTATATTATTACATGTAATCAATTAAGTTACAATTAAAGTTTTTAAAACAATATATAGGAGGAATTTAATATGAAAATCGGTATTATTGGTGCGAGCGGAAAAGCTGGAAGTCTGATTTTAAAGGAAGCATTGACTAGGGGACATGAAGTTACGGCCATTGTCAGGGATGAAGCCAAAGTCCAAATTCAAGGAGCATCCGTACTGGAAAAAGACGTATTCGATCTGAAAGCAGAAGATATTAAAGAATTCGATGTGGTTGTGAATGCCTTTGGCGCTGCTCCGGGGAAAGAACATCTGCATGTCGATGCAGGAAAAATCCTGATTGACGCAATGAAAGGGGCGCCTCAAACTAGACTGATCGTTGTTGGCGGAGCTGGAAGCCTTTTCGTTGACGAGGCAAAAACGATCCGTGTACTGGATACGCCTGAGTTCCCTAAAGAATACTTTGCAACAGCCTTTAATCAATCCAAGAACCTTGGAGATTTGCAAAATGCGACTGGGATTCAATGGACGTTCATCAGTCCTTCCGCCTTCTTTGATCCGCAAGGAAATAGAACAGGTGGTTATAAACTTGGTAAAGATAACCTTCTTGTAAATTCAAAGGGTGAAAGCTATGTAAGTTATGCCGATTTTGCCCTTGCAGTACTTGATGAAATTGAAATTCCAAAGCACATCAACCAACGCTTTACCGTTGTTGCCGAAGCTGAATAATTAAGTGGACGTCGCTCCTTGTGGTGACGTCCATTTTTTCGACCTATTATGTACAACAAATTTTTTCCAAAAATATTGACTGATGTCCATTTTTTGCAGATAATATAGCAAGAAAGTCCTATAGATGCTTTTTTTATTAATTTGTATTGTTAGATTTTAGTAGAAACATCTAGATTTCCCAACAAAGAAAGAAGGACTATGCGAAGATGAATTGGAAATGTTCTTACGACTCATGGGTGAATTTCGAAGCCCTTGATAATGAAATGAAATCATTACTTAATGAGATGCAAGATGATGAAAAAAATATAGAAGATGCGTTTTATAAGAACTTGGAATTCGGCACAGGCGGTATGCGCGGGGAAATTGGGGCAGGTACGAATCGGATGAATCTATATACAGTCCGTAAAGCAACATTGGGATTAGCCCATTATCTGCAATCGATGGGTGATGAAGCAAAACGCAGAGGTGTCGCGATTGCCTACGATTCACGTTTTAAATCGCCTGAATTTGCCTTGGAAGCAGCCAAGACCCTGGCTACAGAAGGAATCAAGGCTTATCTATTCGATGAGTTAAGACCAACGCCGGAGTTATCCTTTGCCGTTCGTGAACTGAATGCATATGCTGGGATCGTTATTACAGCAAGTCACAATCCCCCTGAATATAATGGCTATAAAGTGTACGGGCCAGATGGTGCACAGCTTCCTCCGGCAACGGCTGATGTAGTGATAGAATTCGTGAATGCGATTGAAAACGAACTTGCCATTTCGGTAAAAGATGAAGAGACATTGAAAGCGCAAGGCCTCATTGAGATTGTCGGAGAGGAAATCGATACCGCTTATAATGATAAATTGCTTACTGTGCCCGAAAACAAAGATTTAAGTGAAGAAGTGGATGTGACAGTTGTATTCACACCGCTTCATGGCACGGCAAATAAGTCTGTCAGACGTGCTTTACAAGATCTGGGATACGACAAGGTACACGTTGTAAAAGAGCAGGAATTGCCTGATCCCAATTTTTCGACAGTTCAATCCCCGAACCCGGAAGAGCATGCAGCTTTTGAAATGGCCATTGAATTAGGAAATGAAGTATCGGCAGACCTTTTGATTGCAACAGATCCGGATGCAGATCGACTCGGTATCGCCGTTAAAAATAAAGATGGCGAATATGTGGTGCTTACAGGTAATCAGACAGGTGCACTAATATTGGATTATCTTTTAAAAGAAAAGAAAGCGAAAGGCACTTTACCTCCCAATGGAGTTGTCCTAAAAACGATAGTAACTTCTGAAATCGGGCGCAGAATCGCTAAGGAATATGGTTTAGGGACCGTTGATGTATTAACGGGTTTTAAATTCATCGCTGAAAAGATCAATGAATATGAGGATAGCGGCAAGCACACGTTCATATTCGGATATGAAGAAAGTTATGGCTATTTAATCAAGGATTTTGCCCGTGATAAAGATGCGATCCAAGCGGCCGTTCTTGCGGTGGAGGTTTGTGCCCACTATAAAAAACAGGGCATGGATCTATATGTAGGATTGCTTACCATCTTTGAAAAGTACGGATATTATCTGGAGGGACTTCAGTCATTGACCTTAAAGGGGATTGAAGGCGCCGGGCAGATTCAAGGGATACTGAATCAGTTCCGTGAGGCTCCTCCAAAGCAAATTGCCGGAAAAGCTGTAACGATGCAGGAGGATTATCAAAGAGGTGTGAAGTGGACGGTGGGCACCAATAAGGAAGAAGTCATTGATTTACCTAAATCAAATGTAATTAAGTACTTCCTTGAGGATGGCACATGGGTATGCTTGCGGCCATCTGGTACAGAACCTAAAATCAAATTTTATTTTGGGATCCAAAGTGAAACGATGGAAGAAGCCGAGTTGAAATTGAAGCAGGTCATGAATGCTTTCATGGAAAATATTCATGGTATGATCAATAGTGCTAAATAAATATTTCTAAGTCCTTGGACCTACCAGTCATATAATTAAGAAAAATAAGGCCTTTTCCTGGAATATCGGGGAAAGGCCTTATTTTTCGGGATATCGCATTGGGTGGAAGTTTAATTTATGGATGCGTTTACAAATGAAGGAATTTTTTCTGTTAAGATATTTACAAAAAACGAGTCTATGTTACTATAAAAAGGATGATTCAGAAAAAAATGGGGTTTTTTGTAGATTTATCTTAATATGAAGGAGTTACAAAGAATGAAAAAAGTTAAAAAGGCCATAATACCTGCAGCGGGATTGGGCACTAGATTCTTGCCCGCAACGAAGGCTATGCCTAAAGAAATGCTGCCAATAGTCGATAAACCAACTATACAATATATTATAGAAGAAGCCGTGAAAGCGGGAATTGAAGATATAATCATTGTCACAGGAAAGAATAAACGAGCGATAGAAGATCATTTTGATAATGCTTACGAACTAGAGAATAACTTGAGTGAAAAAGGGAAATTCGATTTATTGGAGAAGGTCCGATACCCATCCAATTTAGCTAATATTCACTACATTAGGCAAAAAGAACCGAGAGGCCTCGGACATGCAGTTTGGTGTGCACGTAACTTTATTGGTGATGAGCCATTTGCCGTCCTTTTAGGCGATGATATCGTAGAAAGCGATGTGCCTTCACTACGCCAATTAATCAACGAATATGATGCGACAGGTTCGTCCATCATTGGTGTGCAGCCTGTAAATGAGAGCGAAACGCATAGGTATGGCATCATTGACCCGCTTACGCAAGAAGGCAGAAGATACGAAGTGAACCGTTTCGTCGAAAAACCAAAACAAGGAACGGCACCATCCAATCTAGCCATCATGGGAAGATACATACTGACTCCGGAAATATTCGATTTCCTGGCCAAGCAGGAAACAGGGGCTGGCGGTGAAATCCAGTTAACGGATGCCATCCAAAAACTGAATGAAATCCAAAAAGTCTTCGCTTACGATTTTGAAGGAAAACGCTATGATGTCGGAGTTGTCGATGGCTTTGTGAAAACGACAATTGAATTTGCCCTGCAACGTCCAGATTTAAGAGACGACATCATAAAAGTAATGGAAAATATCCTCGAAATGCATAAGGCAGTGGACAAATAAACTCTTACTGCCATTCATAATCTTTTAATTTAATGTAGTAATCATCTTTAAAAAATCTCCAACTATTGATCATTCATAGTTGTTATTTTTGGTTAATGAAAGGCAAACATAATTTTGAATGGTGAATATAAATCCATAAAAGGGGATGCCTATTTAGTGAATAAGAAGGTAATAAAAAGAAAAGTCGATTTCCTTAAACAACCTATCGCTAATTTCCTATTAAAGGAAAATCATCAGCGCGTAAATAGATATGCAAAGTATTATGAGAAATTAAGCGTGCAAAAAAACACAATTCTATATGAGAGTCGTGATGGAAACAGTATGACTGACAGTCCATATGCGATGTTTAAATATATGCTGGAAAATCAGGACTATCATGATTTTATGCACATTTGGTCCATCCAGGATTTCAGTGTCCTCTCAGGTGTAATAGCGAAGTACAAGGATATGCCGAATGTTCAATTCGTTCAGCGTAATTCAAAGGAATATTTAAAATGGTTGGCAACAAGTGAGTATTTAATCAATAACTCCACATTCCAGTCTTTCTTCATCCCTAAAAGTGAGCAAATTTACATCAATACCTGGCATGGAACGCCCCTTAAGAATATGGGCTTTGATATACCGGGTAATCCTTCGGTCTCCCAAAACGTTGTCAGGAACTTTTTGAGTGCAGATTACATTTTGAGCCCTAATGCCCATACTACCAACATTTTTACACATAGCTATAAGTTAAATGGATTGTATAAAGGTGAAATTATAGAAGAAGGATATCCGAGGATCGATTTGACGCTGAATACGAATCCGGGGGAGTATAAGGATTATCTAAGGACTCTAGGGTTGAAAGTCAGTGATGCTAAGGAAAATATTTTATATGCCCCGACTTGGAAGGGGACGAACCTTGCCAAAGTGGATAACGATCTTCTTCAAATCATTGCCGATATTAATTATTTACAAAGTCAAATCGGTGAACAATATAACCTATTTATTAAGGTACATCCATTTCTATATAAAGAAGCGGCCAAGCATTCGGAAATCAAGGATGTGCTAATACCTGACTATGTGGATACAAATGAATTGCTTGCTGCAGTTGATTTGCTTATCACGGATTATTCCAGCATATTCTTTGATTACCTTGTTACCGATAAGCCTATTCTATTTTACACATGGGACACGGACGTTTATGCAGAGCAAAGGGGACAATATCTCCAAAATGACGAACTTCCGGGACCGATGCTTTTTAACTCAAAAGAACTGGCACTAGCCATTAAAGATATTAAAAATGTGGAATTAAGATATTCCGATAAATATAAAAAAATGCAGGAAAAATTCACGAACCATGAGGATGGAAAAGTAACAGAAAGAATAGTCAATAATATTTTCAATAAGTCTACGAAACAACTAAATACAATTACTGGGCTGGATTCCGCAAAGGAAAAAATATTGATTTATCCGGGCGGATTGAGGGATAACGGAATTACATCCTCTTTCCTTAACTTAATGAATAATATTGATTATGATAAATATGATGTCAGCTGTTTTACTGCCACCCCTCACTCGTACGAGGTTTTGAAAAATATGGGCAAGGTCAACAAGAATGTGCGTTTTCTATTCAAACCTGGCTTGCCTGTGTATAAATTTTTGGAAGTCTACAAAGACAAATTCATCCATAACAGAGGGGAAAGAGGTTTCTTAGGGAAGAAGCTTTACCCGGAAAATGCTTATATTAGGGAGCATGCACGTTTATTCGGTAAAACAAAGTTTGATTTTGTTATCGATTTTAGCGGTTATAGTCATTATTGGGCTAAATATCTGCTGGCGGCAGATGCAAAAAAGAAAGTTTGTTATATGCATAATGATTTGCTTTCTGATAGTGAGCGCATCATTAATGGAAAGAGACCTCACCGTATTAATCTAAGAGGGATTTTTTCGGTATACAATCGATTTGATAAACTGGTAAGTGTTTCTGAGGGAACGATGGAATTAAACCGAAAGAATCTATTGGAGTATGCAGACTTCGATAAATTCGATTATGTAATGAATTCTATCAACCCGGATAAAATCCTTCAAATCGAGTCAAATGAACCTGAAGTTATCGAAAATGATGAAAAGGCAATGATCACAGAAAACTTCAAAGCAAGGGCGATATTAAACGATGTCAAGGATAATCATGTTTGGAATACCCTTCCGGGAATTTCGAATGCCATCCGATTTCCACTGGAAGAACGTTTTGAAGGTGCTGAAATCGTGATTTCGAGAAAAGCCCATGCTGATCAAAAGACATTTTACAAATTCAGTCATGACAATCAAATAATAGGCTGGATTAGTGAAGAAGCTGTGGAGCTGTTGCCAGACAGCATCATTTATGAAAAAGAAGTGGATAAAATTGCAAGGTTAGTAAGACCTCGATCGAACTATATTTGGTCCTTGCCGTATAAAGTCGAAGGAACGTACAAAGTTTCCGGCAGTCATGATTTTAAAGGAATCATTGTAAAAGTAGATAGGGAAGCAAAAACCCAGCATTCGATTTATAGCAGAATATCTGTAAAAAACAAGATAATAGGCTGGATAGATAATTCAGCTTTATCCATGCTTGAACATTGTACAATCAATGAAGACATGAGCTTTAATGACAAGCTGCAAATCATGATGAAAAGAAAGTATATAATATCCAGAAACTATAAAAATAATAAAAAGTTCATTGATAAGATTGAGAATAGAACGCTGAAGGAAATAAACACCGGTAATCAGAAGTACGGAAAAATAACTAACCCGGAAGACCATACAATCTGGACGAAGGCATATCCGAACTACAAGGCTAAAAGAGTGAGCAAGGCAATCGATTTTGAAGGGCAAATCGTCAGAATCATAAAATATAATAGAACCAACAAAGGCGGCTATTACCTATTCGAAATCGATAATAAGAAAATTGGCTGGTTAAATACGGGGGCATTCGAAATCATAGAAGAGCCAATCCTGTTAAAAGAACAGGAAGTGCGCGGCACTGCCGAAATTAACTTAGGCGACTATAATATTTGGGATAAGCCGTATGGATTGCAGGATGCCATGGTCTTGGAAAATGGGCCAACCTTTAATGGGCGGATTGTGGAATTCGATAAAGAAGCGGTTACTCAACTTGGTACTTATGCCCATATATTATTGGACGGGATATCTATAGGCTGGATCGATAAACAGGCATTAATCGTACAAGAGGTCCATGGATTGGAAGTGAATGATCAATTCGTTCCATATCCTGATAAAAATGATTTTAACTTTGTCAATATGGGAAGATTATCTCCTGAAAAAGGTCAAGATAATTTGATTCGCGCATTCGCAGGCTTTCATGAGAAACACAAAAATAGTAAACTGTATATTTTGGGACAAGGACCTTTAAAGGAAGATTTGCAGGCAATCATTGATGAGCTGGAATTAAATCATTCCATTCATCTTTTAGGCCAGCTTGAAAATCCATTTTCGTTCATGGAAAAGTGTGACTGCTTCGTTC
The DNA here is from genome assembly GCF_036541465.1 of Bacillus sp. CFBP9009. NCBI lineage: Bacteria > Bacillati > Bacillota > Bacilli > Caryophanales > Bacillaceae > Bacillus > Bacillus sp. CFBP9009. The sequence continues at coordinate 10,830 of NZ_JAZHFU010000022.1, forward strand.
TCTCCTCACATTATGAAGGGCAGCCTATGGTATTATTGGAGGCAATGACTTTAGGAATGAAAATCATGGCTACTGATATAGTGGCTAACCGAACCGTTTTGGAAAATGGTAAATATGGTTTACTTGTCGAAAATAGCATAGATGGACTGGAAAAGGGCTTATCTACTATGGTTAATAATGATAATCCTGAACTAGCGAAGTTTGATTACACTCAATATAATGGATTGGCCATGGAAACTTTCAATAAATGCCTATAAAATGAGGGAGATTCTTATAATTAGAAGAGCCTCACATATATAGGTTGCGAGATTTGGCAATGATTCATTTAAGCTTAAAGTAAAAGGAGAAATTCTATATGATTTTGGTCGTTGGCGGTGCAGGATATATTGGAAGTCATCTTGTAAAAGAGTTAGTGAATACTGAAGAGGTAGTCATTCTGGATAATCTCTCAACCGGTTTTCGTTCGCTGGTTGATTCGAAGGCCATCTTGGTGGAAGGGAATTTAGGGGACGAAGAAGTTTTGAATGAAATATTCCTTAAGTATCCCATTAAAGCTGTTATGCACTTTGCCGCTAATAGCTTGGTTGGGGAGTCTGTTAAAGATCCTTATAAATACTATGATAATAATGTAGGTGCAACTCTTACATTATTGAATACCATGCTCAAGCATGATGTTAAGAATTTCATTTTCTCATCAACGGCAGCTACGTACGGGATACCAAATGTTGATATGATTGATGAAGATCAGCCAACCAATCCGATTAATCCATATGGCCGCTCGAAATTGATGGTAGAGCAGATCTTAGGGGATTTTGCAAATGCATATGGACTTCATTATGTCGTCTTGCGTTACTTTAATGCGGCTGGAGCACATACGTCGGCAGAAATCGGTGAAAGTCATGATCCGGAAACACACCTGATTCCTATTATTTTACAGCATTTATTAGGTCAACGTGAGAAGATTTCCGTGTTTGGAACGGACTATGACACAGAAGATGGCACTTGCATTCGTGATTATATCCATGTAACGGATTTAGCCCAAGCTCATATAATCGCCCTTCAAGCCCTATTATCCGGGAAGAAGGATACGGCCACCTACAATCTTGGGAATGGAAAAGGATTTTCGGTTAAGGATGTAATCGACACTTGTGAAAAAGTCACAGGAGTGAAACCGACCATAGAGTATGCAGACCGTCGCCCTGGAGATCCAGCCCGCTTGGTTGCTTCGGCAAATAAGATATATGAAGAGCTTGGATGGAAAGCATCGATAAATTTGGAAGAAATCATTGAAAGTGCGTGGAAATGGCATAAATCTCAAATGAATTAATGGTCCCTTGGGACTCGGTAGTCGTTTCAGACTGTAGACAAACTCAAAGAAAAGCGAGTTTGCCTGCAGTTTTTTTATTTAAAGAACGTTGCAGGTGATTTCTTTAATCCATTGAGGTTTTTATCATATAAAACAGTAAAAAAACATGTAGTATAACCAAGTCTTGTTTTAAAATCCTGGTACGCACCTTATTCGACCATTTCCGCCAGTTATTCGACCTACCGCGGACTTTATTCGACCATTCCCGCCAGTTATTCGACCTACCGCGGACTTTATTCGACCATTCCCGCCAGTTATTCGACCTACCGCGGACTTTATTCGACCATTCCCGCCAGTTATTCGACCGTCCGTGCACTTTATTCAACCTACACCACACTTAATTCGGCCGTCCACGAATTTTTTCATTCTAAGCTTGCAAAGCTTTTTGGATTGATTTTTTCATGGCTTCTACAAAATTCTGACGTGTTTCATTCTTTAATTCCAGCAGGGACAGATAGGGGTTTAAATCTTCCAGTTCTACTAATAAAAGTTCACCTTGCTCATTCCGGCAGGCATCAACTCGTTGGATACCCCAATCAAGATTGTTCCATTCAATAAATCGTTTAGCAAAGGCCAAGTCTGCTTCAGTAGGTATATATTCTTTTAATTCCCACCTTTTCTCTTTATTAGGCGCATAAAGGGCATACTGAAATTCCATATCGATAAAATAAAAAGAGACTTCATACTCAAAGTTGATAAATGGCTGTACCAATGTGTTCTTTGATTCTGAATCCATTTTATCTCCCAATTCTTCTTTCGTGGCAAATTCCAAACCGATGGAATCTGCGCCGTCCTTCGGCTTCACTATAAACGTTTCCACATTAGGAAGTTTATTTAAAGATTCAAGTGTATCGATGGTCGGAATGACGGGGAATTGAGCATTCGTCAGTTCAATTAAGTATTCCTTCCCGTTCATATCAGCCTTTCCAACAAATGAATTGTATGTTTTCAAATGACCAGCAGCCACTCTATTACGGAATGCTAGATACTTATCTTTAAAATTGGCTACTGGACCGGCATTTCGAAAGACGATCAAGTCAAAATCCTTTTCAAACGTTTCAATGTCTTCAGGATGGCAAAGTACTAACTGAAAATCTTCTCTAAGCTTCGAAGTAAGAAACAAATCCTCCTCATAATAATTTCTTCCTTTTGCTTCATAGTATAAATCCGTTACGAATAATAGTGTCTGCATGACTCCTGCACCTGCTTACCGTTATTTTTATTGATTAGGTTAAAAACAAAAAATCCCGTCTCATTAAGAGACGAGATTTGAACTCGGGGTACCACTCTTGTTTAATAAAATGCTTCGAGAGCATATTACTACCCTTTACAAACGCACAATAATACGTTGTCCCATATAACGGGGGAAACCGGTAAAGCTTACTGAAGATTCGGCTTTACTTCTCGGGGATGATCTTCGGTTATATTCTGGACACTGGCTTTCAGCAAAGCACCAGCTCTCTTTGGAACAGAAACGATAACGTACTCCTTCCCTTCATGGAATTTTACATTTTGGTGAATTTGAGTAATTGTACAATAGTCAGAAAATAAAATCAATGGTTGTTTCACTTAGTATAGGACGAAAAAGGGATATTGATAGAGATATAGAATTACTATTCAAGAGAAGCACCATTATTTAATAGGAGATGTTAGATTTGAAAATGGTAAGGGTTTTTCATTACGATGCGTTCAGTATTAAACCGAATAAAGGAAATCCGGCAGGTGTTGTTTTAGATGCGGATGGGCTGACGGAAAAGGAAATGCAGGATATAGCGCTGAATGTGGGGTTCAATGAAACCGCTTTTCCCATGGAGTCCGATATTGCCGATCTTAGAATCCGTTATTTTACACCGGGACATGAAATGAATCTTTGCGGACATGCGACAATGGCTACTATCCATGCACTGAAGACCAGGGGATTATTGGATAAAGATGAGCTGATGATTGAAACAGGAGCGGGAATATTGCCAATCAAGATCCATTCGACGGCGGATCAAGAGATATATATTACGATGAAGCAGGCCGCCCCGCAGTTTGAAGCGTTTAGCGGAGATAAGGGTGGCTTAGCCAGTTCCCTCGGACTTGATATAGAAGATCTGGAAAATGAATTACCTATTGTTTATGGAAGTACAGGTTTATGGACTTTACTGGTTCCGGTAAAAGAGCGCAATTCATTCAAAAAGATGAAGGTGAACAATAGACTGTTTCCGCAATTATTAAAGGAAATGCCAAGAGCTTCCGTTCATCCCTTTTGCCTGGAAACGGACGATAGTGATGCCCATATGTATGCCCGGCATTTTTCCTCGGATTTTCAGGTACGCTTGAAGACCCGGTTACAGGAACGGCTTCAGGTGTAATGGGCGCTTATTATGCAAAATACATAAAGGATGATCTTGAAGATGAGGTGCATCTGTTAATCGAACAGGGACATGAAATCGGAAAGGATGGCAGGGTTCGCGTTACGGCTACCAAAAACGATGAAACATACGATATTGAAATCACCGGGAATGCTGTCTACGTTAAAGAATTTGAAGTGGAAGTCTAAATGTTCATGCAAAGGAGGATGGGCGGTTGAATGATAAGCATAAATGAAAAAGGTATATTGAACACGTAAGAACCCTGTGCTAAGACGTTTCATGTCTTAGCACAGGGTTCTTGTGAATCATTCTCCCATGCTCATTCTTTTTAAAACGACCGCAGTCAGAAACACGGTCACGCAAATGATTGAGGTGGATACGACAATCGCTGTCGGTATAGTCATTGGAAATTCTTCCTTTAGATGATGGTCACGCCGCTAAGATCACTTTTGCTCCATGTAAAAAGCATACTATTTTTAATTTTACTAATTTGCCAGATATAAAATCCGCTTGGAAGGGATTTATCATGCTTCATGGAAGTAGTATGTAAGGGGGTGGGAATGTTGAACAATTCGTGGAATAAAGTGATTTATAAATTTTGGTCTCCAATTTATGACAAAATCTTTAACTCTCATTTCTTTTTAGATGCCAGGAAAAGAATGTTTGAAGAGATGCATTTTCATGATAATGCAAAGGTTCTGTTTGTGGGCGTAGGTACGGGGGCCGATTTGGAGCTGATCAAGAACCTTGACCTTGAGATAACGGCGATAGACCTGTCAGCCGATATGCTAAAAAAAGCGATGGGGAAATTTGATGATGCATCGATCAATTTCCTCGAGATGGATGCACAGCATATGGAATTCGATAATGAATCGTTTGACTATATAGTGGGAAGTTTGGTTCTTTCCGTCGTACCTGATGCCAATGAATGCCTTCGGGAAATGATCAGAGTTTTAAAAGGGGATGGAAAAATAATACTATTCGACAAGTTTATTTCTAAAGATGAAGTGCTTTCACTACCCAAAAAGCTTCTGAGGCCCATCATTCGATTTTTAGGAACGGATATTGGCTTGAGGTTTGAAGACTTGTTCAGTAGGCATGTTAAGAATATGAAAATTGAAGAAGATCGACCGATCATGCTGAATGGAATGTATAGAAAGATAATCATTAGTAAACGGATGTGACAGGAAGTTGGCGGAGGGATGTTTCAGAAGTGGATTGGGAGTCGGATTCAAAGACATCTGGATACATCACAGAGCTGAGTTTTGTTGTTTGGAAGCTTAACCTAATTTGCTGTAAAGAGCATGTAATATTTTACATACTTATATAAAACCCATGTCCTTTCTAACATGGATAATGAGCCGATCATCGGGTTATTAAGTAAGAATGTAACATACTATCAGAAGGCTGTTCGAACGCATCTTTGATACCTTTAAATTCCAGTGATCATCATATAATCAACAAGTCCAATCGTGTCTGAACGTCCTATGTCACGCATTTTTGATGCAGCTGTTACATAGGCACAGGCCAAAATCAGTATAATTAAATGGTGGGATACAATGGGAAGAGGTGATGGTTTTGTCCGAGACGATAACAACCTATGAAGATCTATTGAATATGCTCGACTCGTTATTGCGTGAGCCAACTGGATTCTGGAATGGTTTTTATGAAGACCGCTCAAAAGGGGTTCCCTTTTTCGGAAATTTCCCTGATGAAAATTTGGTTACATATTTTGATGGTGGGTTAATCCGGCCAGGAAAGGTTCTTGAGCTTGGGTGCGGACCTGGAAGAAATGCCATTTACCTTGCTCAAAAGGGCTGTTCCGTTGATGCGGTGGACCTTTCGAAGGAAGCCCTTGAATGGGGGAAAGAACGAGCGGCAGAAAAGAACGTGCACGTGAACTTCATTCAAAGGAATATATTTGATTTGGACATTGAGGAAGGGCGATATGACTTCGTCTATGATTCAGGTTGTTTTCACCATATTGCCCCACATCGAAGGATCAATTATTTGGACATGGTGGAAAGGGCGTTAAGGCCTAAGGGATTGTATTCGATTACTTGTTTTGTCGAGGGCGGCATATTGGGTGGTGCCGATATTTCAGATTGGGAAGTATATAGGCAAAGAAGCCTTAAAGGCGGATTAGGTTTTACGGAAGAAAAACTCAGAAAGATCTTCACGGATTTTGAAGTGATGGAAATACGGAAAATGAGGAAAATGGAACAATCGGATGAAACCTTTGGGGTTCAAGGTTTATGGACGGCCTTATTTATGAAAAAGTAATTCTTATAAGAAAGTCGAAATGGGGTTTAAACGGAGGATCAGGAATCAGGTCCTTTTTTTTGTAAAGGGGTGATTTGTTAACAAAAATTAAAAATGGTAAACTATAATAATAGATGAACCAGAATAGTAGATGAAGGTTTTACTGAATTTTTTTTGAAAAACAGTGGTTGTATGGTTTCAAAAACAGCTGGGAAGGTATATGGAAAGAGGGGCCATTGGGCTTTTAGATCATAAGGTTTTTTAAGTATGGAAGAGGTTTTCTTCGATGCTTACTTTGTTGATAATTTTTCAATACCCTGACAATGCTGATTTCAGCGTTAGATTTATCGACTGCTTTTTATAAAAAACTAAATAGGAGGAGTTTATGCACAGAAATAAAGAATTATATTCCTTTTTATTGGGTGTGGCAGCACAATTGACTGAGGAATGGTACGCAACGTTGAATAAAAACGATAAGGCGGGGGTTTACAGCTCACTCGATCCCAATGTGATTAAAAAACTTAAGCAGCAAAATAATGAATTCCATTTACGTTTCTTTCAGGTCTTTGATACAGAGGAGAGGGAATTCTTTGAGCAGCTTGGTGAGTGGATTGAAGAAATCGGTCAGGATGAGCAGCATTTAAACACACCTATCTATTTTATATTGAGGGAGTTTTTTCGAACGCAAGAGCAATACCTGGATTATATTGACCGGTTTGTGGGATTGCATGGAGATAAATATACGCAGGCGGAAATAAATTCCTGGTATCGGATAGTGGTGAAGGTGTTCAGCGAAGTGATGGAGAAGTTTACGGAAGCGAATCATAGGTATGCTAATAAAATCATGAAGGCCCAACAGGCAACGATCGATGAATTGAGCACGCCCATCATTTCCCTTAAAGATAATACGGCGTTACTTCCCCTGATAGGCGATATTGACACGGCGAGGGGCATGTCCTTGCTTGAAAACACATTACAAAAGTGCGCCGAAAAAAATGTCACCAGGCTTTTCATTGACCTCTCGGGCGTTCATGCAATAGATAGTGCTTCCGCCCACCAGCTGTCGCAATTGATTGAATCCTTACATTTGATCGGAATTCAAACAACCCTTTCAGGACTTCGGCCGGAAATAGCCATGACTGCCGTTAAGCTTCAACTGCCTTTTGATAAAGTGACGATAAAGTCCACTCTTGCCCAAGCGATCAGTACGATAAAATAATACATACATATTCAGGGCATGGGGATACTCGTTATAAATTTCATCGAGAAGATCGCCATATGGCGGTCTTCTCGCATGTATAATGCTTGCATTCAAATGAAGAAGAGCCGGAACCTGCCGGGTTATTCAATATTGGCAAAGAAGGCTAGATCTTCTTTATTGCCAACCACTAAAAGCATATCTTTTTCATGGATATCCTGATCCGGTGAGGGTGCTATGATAATTTCCCCATTACTCACGATGGCAATGACGCTGATATTATATTTTGCCCGCAAATCAAGCTCCCTGAGGCTTTTTCCCTTCATGCTCATGGGGAGGAGGATTTCCTCGATATTGTATTCTTTGGAGAGCTCTATATAGTTCAGCATGTTAGGGGAAAGAAGCTGATTCGCGACCCGTTCCCCCATATCCCTCTCAGGATAGATGACCCAGTCGGCACCGACCTTAGTGAGCACCTGACCATGATTTTTATTAAGTGCTTTGGCAATGACCTTTTCGACCCCAAGCTCTTTTAAAAGCAAGGTAGTTAAAATGCTGGATTGCATGTCATTTCCGATGGCTACGATGACACAATCGAAATTACGGATTCCGATTGATTTCAATGTCTCTTCTTCAGTCGTATCCGCCATGACCGCATGGGTAACGCTAAGTTCCGCATTCTCGACTCTTTCCTCGTTGACATCAATACCCAATACCTCTTGGCCGGCCGTATATAATCTATGGGCCACACTGGTTCCGAATCTGCCTAAACCGATCACGGCATATTGTCGTTTTATTCCCATCCTGTACACTCCCTCATTTATGATTAACCAATCATGATTTTCCCTTTTGGACGGCGGAAAGGATCTGGTTTGCGCCTCATGGCGATAGCAAAGGCCAAAGTCAAAGGACCCACACGGCCTGCAAACATCGTGAAAATGATGAGCATCCGGCCAACCGGTGATAATTCTGGGGTCAAGCCCATTGAAAGTCCCACTGTGGCAAATGCTGAAGTGGCTTCAAATAAAATCATCAAGAAATCAGTTCTGCTTTCAGTGATGGTCAGCAGAATGGAGATGATTGAAACCATGAATACGCCAATGAATGTAACGGATAATGCTTTAAAAATCGTTTCATTCACAATGCGGTGACGGAATAATACCACATCACCCTTTCCTTTAATCTGTGACCAAACCGTACCGACAAGCGTCGCCAATGTAGTCGTTTTAATCCCGCCGCCAGTCGATCCGGGTGAAGCCCCGACGAACATCAGAAAAATGATGAGCAGTAATGTTGGCTGAGTTAAATCAGGGATATTCAGCGTATTGGAGCCTGCCGTCCTTGGTGATACCGATTGAAATAATGATGACAGCGTTTTACCCATGAGAGATAAAGGCTGCAATGTCTTGGCATTACCGAACTCGAATAAAAAGATTAAAATTGCACCTGTGATTGTAAGGGTCAAGCTAGTCGCGAGAACTATCTTCGTATGTACGGATAAACGATGGGTGTCACGATATTCGTATAGTTCATTCATCACGATAAAACCTATTCCACCAAACGTGATGAGGAAGACGACGGTAAGGGTTACGAATGGATCCGATACATATGGGGTCAAACTCCTGAATTCCCCCATTAAGTCAAAGCCGGCATTATTGAAATTCGATATGGAATGAAAAACCCCGTAATAGATCGCTTTGCCGAATGGCATGTCAAAAGAGAAGCGAATCGATAAGATAAGAGCACCTATGCCCTCAATGATGGCCGTGAAAATTAGTAGCCGTTTCACTAACCTGACTACACCTGCCATGGATAGATTATTTAAGGACTCCTGCAAGAGTAACCTGCCTTTTAAAGAAATCTTTTTGCCTAAAAGGAAAAAGAAAAACGTCGCAAATGACATGAACCCTAAGCCGCCTATCTGAATCAGTGTTAAGATGACCAACTCACCAAAAGTGGTGAAGGTCGATCCCGTATCCACTACGACCAGCCCTGTTACACAAGTAGCGGAGGTTGCGGTAAATAAAGCATCCAGAAAAGAAAGGCCATTCCCACTTTCAGTGGAAATCGGCAGGGTCAATAAATAGGACCCGATAAGTATCAGGATGGCAAACCCGAGTACAAGTATTTTTGGCGGATCCAACAAATTTTTTGCTTTTATCAAATTGATCATCCCTACCTATAAAAATGAAATGTGTAAAACTGTATGAATATCTTAACCATCAATCCTCATTCCGAATCTTTTTAAAGGCATAATAAAAAGACCTGCGAAAAACCTCGAACGGCTATTTTGTCACAAAAAGCGTGCAAAATAAGCTCCCGAAATAGGCGGTCTTATGACCTCCTTCGCTTTAGCCGACGAAGTTAGCTGACGGGTAGGATGGCGAAAGAGCTGATCTCATCCCTTCTGCAAGGCAGAATTAACCCCAAATGATTGGGTCCTCCGTACTCAAGTCCCTTGAGTTTAGGCCGAAATATATTAAATTGATAAACGTATTCTACTCCCATCATTTAGCAGTTGTAAACCCCTAAATCGTAAAAAAATATTTCTTTAACAAGACTGAAAATTTACGTTTTATTTACATTTAAAAAACGTATTGACAAATATTAGTTAGCACATTATGATAGGTTCGATTAATCCGATTATGATAACCGGCATCGATGTACTTTATTCAATACTTTCAAGCAGAACAAGCTATTGCCAATCAAAATTTGTAATATATATATTATGTTTCTTTTGTAAAACATAAAGAAAAAAGCATTGCATTTCGTATTTAAAGATTCAATACATTTTATTAAAAAGGCGGGCAATTATGGAGAAGACGTTCAATAGATATGTTATTAATGCTACAGGCAAGGGTGGCCAGACATATTTAACACAATGCCAGGATAAAGATGCACTAAGGAAATGGATAGCCGATCATGAGGATCAAATCATCATGGATGAGTTAAGGATAACGGATAAGAAAAAGAATCCGTTTTTAAAATTGTTTTCCCTAAGGTAATCAACTGAATCCAACATTCATTAGCGGTATTCAAATTATGTATTCCCTGTGTTCTATCCGGAACGCTGAGCGAAAAATCCATATCTTGTTTTGCTTTGAAACTCATTTATTTTGAATGAGTTTTTTTGCGTTATGTACATTATAAAACCATTAATGTTAAAATTTAGTAATGGAGAATGTAGACGTAAAGAGGAGAAAAGTAAATGAAATAACCACTTTCCAAAAGAGCCTCGAAAGCAGCCGAGGATAGTTTGGGATGTATGGTGACGCATAGAGGTGGCACCGCAAATTGACCTCGTCCCGAGACGCATTGCTTGGGGACGGTTTTTTTTATTGTTCGGTCAAAGGGGGAGAAGCGATGACATTAAGAAATAAATTAGTATCCTGGAAATACCCATCCATTCTATTGTGCGGAATTGGTATCTCCAACTTCGGTTCTTGGGTTTATTTCATTGCACTTAATTTAATCGTTCTGGATATGACTGATTCAGCCTTGGCGGTAGCTGGACTTTATATCGTTAAACCGATGGCTGCCATATTTACGAATGTGTGGGCAGGCAGCGTGATCGATCGGATAAATAAGCGGAATCTTATGGTGGCACTTGACCTATTTCGCACGGTATTCATAGCCTTGCTGCCATTGACTTCTTCTATTTGGGTCATCTATTCCCTTGTCTTCGTGATCAATATGGCAGGGGCCATGTTCGTAACAACATCAAGGTCGTATATTACAAAATTAATTCCCGTTGAACAGAGGAAACGATTTAACTCATTACGAAGCTTAATGGATTCTGGAGCTTTTTTGATTGGACCGGCGCTAGCGGGGATCCTTTTCTTGATTGGTACGCCCGTTTTGGCGATTTATATTAACGCGGCTGCCTTATTACTATCCGGTATCATCACTCTATTCATGCCTAATCTTGAAAAGGATCATCCCCTTGAACAATCCAGTCACTACCTGTCTTGGACCATCATGAAAAAGGATTGGGGCATCGTCCTGGACTTCAGCCGGAAATCTTCCTATATCATGCTTATTTATTTCTTATTCAGCTGCATGGTGGTGATGGAAACGGCGATCGATTCCCAAGAAGCTGCGTTTGCCAAGGCTGAGCTCCTTTTGTCGGACAGCGATTACGGATTCCTTGTAAGCATCGCCGGGGCAGGCATCATTGCGGGTGCCATAGTCAATGCCGTATTCATCAGTAAAGTGCAAATCTCGCACCTAATTGGTCTTGGAACTTTATTTGTCTCGATAGGTTATATGATCTATGCCTTTTCGAATTCCTTTTCACTGGCCGCCATCGGATTTTTTATCATTGCCTTTTCATTGGCTTTTGCCAACACAGGCTTTCAAACCTTTTATCAAAATAATATTCCGGTGGAAATCATGGGCAGGGTCGGAAGTGTTTTTGGTTTGTTAGAAGCTTTGTTGATCATCATGTCTACCGCAATTGTTGGTGTTTCAGCTCATTTCATTTCGATTAGGTTCGTGGTGATTTTAGGTTCCATGATCATGTTCGCTTTATCAATTTTATTGTCGTTGCTTAGTATGAAGTCCTCGAAGAGCAGATATTATTCCGTTGGTGATGTAGAGGTAGAAACGAAGGAAAAGTTGTAATCTGATTTAAAGGCATGTTGATTGAACATGCCTTTAATGAATCGTTCATTGGATGAATGTGCGCAATTGACTGATGAAGTTCAAGATTTGAAAATGGATTTTCGCCATTTCTTCCGCCGTTTGTTCTTCACAATTCTCCAGCCACTCCTGAATCACCCCTAAAATCGCCGATGTCAGGAAGGCGTGCATATACATGCGGAATGCTTCATCTTTAGCTGCTGGATGCAGGCTGATCAAACGCTCCAACAGTATTTCACCGAATACGCGCTTAATTTTTTTGGCAAAAGAAGGATCGCCCTGATCACCAAGAATGGCCCTTAATGCGTTGGCATGTTCACTGATGAATTGAAAAATCGCTACGAAAGGCGGGTAAAGTTGCTGTTGATGAAGAGCCAAAAAAGCCTCTTTCGGCAAAATGGCAGTAATGCGGGTTTGAAGTTCATTTAACAATTCCTGCTGTAAGTGATCCATCAATTCATATTTATCTGTGTAATGCAAATAGAATGTGCCCCGATTAATGTTGGCACGCTCTGCAATTTTCTTCACTGATACATGTGAGAACCCCTCTGCATCAACGAGTGCAATAAAATGATGTTGTATCTGCCTTTTCGTCTTTTGTACCATATCCTCATGAATCGATGCCATGGAATGTCTCCTTCACTAAACATTTTTCCAAATGTGTTGATTGTATTAGAACAAATGCTACCTTAGAATGATGTTACACTCAACACCGTGTTAATTAAAGAGGGAGGATGTGTGTGCAATGAGAAATGCGATTTCCATTGAAGGAATTGCTAAGGGTTTTCATCAGAAAAAGGTCATTCAGCCATTGTGCCTGAATATTGAAAAAAACGGAATTTTCGGCTTATTAGGTCCATCCGGATGCGGAAAGACGACCTTGATTAAAATGATTGTCGGATTGATTAAGCCTGATGCGGGTAAAGTCATGGTTCTGGATCATGAAGTGCCAAATGAAGCACTGTTAATGGATGTCGGCTATATGGCACAGTCCGATGCTTTATATACAGAACTGACGGGAGCTGAAAACCTCGAATTTTTTGCGAAGCTATACCGTTTTTCGAAAAAGGAACGAAGGGAACGCATTCAATATGCAGCTGAAATCGTACAGCTGACGAATGATTTGAAGGTTCGGGTTGCGCATTATTCCGGGGGAATGAAACGCCGTCTGTCATTGGCGGTTGCACTCATCCAAAATCCGGAGATTCTCATTTTGGATGAACCGACAGTAGGAATAGACCCTTTACTGAAACAATCGATTTGGCAGGAACTTGAGCGGTTAAGAAATGAAGATCATAAGACGATCATCATCACGACGCATGTGATGGATGAAGCTGAACGATGCGATAAACTGGCAATGCTGCGTGAAGGTGAAATCATCGCGGCAGGAACCCCCGCAGCTTTAAAAACACAATTTGCCGTGGATACGCTTGATGATGTTTTTTTAAGGATTGGAGGCGGCCTAAAATGAGAATTGCCTCTCTTGTTACTCGAATTACACAGCAGATGCGCCGGGATCGAAGGACGCTCGCTTTATTCTTCCTAGCTCCTTTGCTCATTTTAACGCTCATGTATTTTATTTTCGATACAGAAGCAAGTGATTTGAAAATCGTTGTTACAGGCAGTGATGAAGCTATCGTTAAAGCATTGAAGCAAGCGGATTTTCAAGTAACGGCTGCTGAGGAATTTTCACAGAAAAAAATGATAGAAAATGATACGGATGGCTGGCTGCATGTTGAAAATGGGAAAATAAAGCTGACACTATTGAACGACGAACCGACCCGTGCAAAGGCTGTTCAAATGCAAATGATGCATGGCTTGCAAGGGAATGAAAAAAACACTCCTTCCATTGAGGAGCAATATGTATACGGAGATGCCAACACCAAGAGTTTTGATACTTTCAGTCCGATGCTCGTGAGCTTTTTCGTTTTCTTCTTTGTATTTTTAATAGCGGGGATCGCGCTTTTGAAGGAGCGCACAAGTGGTACGTTGGAACGGCTGCTTGCCACCCCGATTAAAAGATACGAAATCGTAGCGGGCTATGTGATTGGATATGGCTTATTTGCTCTCGTTCAAACCACAATTGTCGTACTATATGCTGTCAATGTATTGGATATCGTCCTTGTTGGCTCCATTTGGCTCGTTTTACTGACGAATATACTGGTCGCGCTCGTTGCATTATCGCTTGGTACATTACTATCGAGTTTCGCGACTTCTGAATTCCAAATGGTACAATTCATTCCGCTGGTCATCGTGCCGCAAGTCTTCTTTACAGGGATTTTCCCATTAGATGGCATGTCAGACTGGCTGCAAAAAATCGGCAAGATCATGCCTCTCTATTACGCATCTGATGCCATGAACGGCATTATGTACAAAGGCTTCACGTTCAATGAGATTTCACTGGATCTGCTCATTCTCCTGGCCTTTGCCGTCGTTTTCATCACCATCAATATCATTAGTTTAAAAAAATACCGTGCACTATAACTCTTTAAAAAAGAAGCCGGATTCCTGGAACATGAGGAACCGGCTTTTTTGTTTTACTGGAGAAGATCCGATTTTAGTTGAAGGTCGAATTATCTGGATGCAGGTCGAATTATCCTACGAATCGGTTGAGTTATTCGAAAAAGCTTCTCCTTGCCGGGTTTCTAATGACAGGTTAATGCAGTTTGTTGACGGGTTGTTAAAGTTGTCCTAGGATATAAGGATATGAATTGATTTGGTAATAAATAGAAGGGGGAGTTATATGTCTCTAAAATCGGTCATGCTTTCCCTTTTGCTGTCGCAAGCAATGTTTTTGTGCTGTTTGCCTTTTTTTCTTCAGCTTCTATTATATTTGAATCCTTTGGTGATCATGGTTGTCTGGTTTTGTATACTTCTTTTCGTTTCGTTTGCGGTTCTTTATTTTCGAGGTGAAACGATCAGAATTCCGCGCCTTTTATGGCAGTCAGTATTGTTTGGCTACAGTTTATCATTATTGGTTTTGCTGTTCTTTCGACCAGAAGGGCAGGTATATTCGTATAATTTGATTCCTTTTTCTACGATTCTTTCATATTTAACGAATGAAATGAATGGGCTTGTATCATTTTATAACCTTAGCGCCAATGTGGGGCTGTTCATTCCATTCGGCCTGTATTTGTTGTCAAGGGAAGGGAAAGAGCCCTCCGCTAAAAGGAAATTTCTATATCCATTACTTTCGATTTCAGTCATCGAAATCTGTCAGTTTGTTTTTCGGCGCGGAAGTTTGGATGTCGATGACCTGATCCTGAATGATTGGTGTTTACCTGGGGTATATTCTGCATCCTTTGTTCAAGAAAGTCGTAGTGTTCCGTTCTGGAAAAGTAAAAGGATGAGAGGCCGTACAAATATTTTAAATGAAAGGGTGTATTTCCATGTATAGCACGTTAGAAGAATTATCGAGCCATCCGGTGTTTCATTATTTTGCAGCGATTTCCAAAATCCCGAGAGGATCGGCTAATGAAAAAGCGATCAGTGACTATCTGGTTCGCTTCGCTAATGATAGGAACCTGGAGGTGATCCAGGATGAGGAGCTGAATGTGATTATCAAAAAGCCTGCCACAATCGGATATGAAAGTGCACCTACAGTCATTATCCAGGGGCATATGGATATGGTTTGCGAAAAGAACAAGGGAACGCTTCATGATTTTGAGAAAGATCCGCTTCAATTAAGGATTGTGGGAGATATGTTGTATGCAACGGATACAACATTGGGGGCGGATAATGGAATTGCTGTTGCTTATGCTTTGGCATTATTGGATGCCAATGATATTCCGCATCCCTCTCTTGAAATAGTCATAACGACTGAAGAAGAAACGACAATGAACGGTGCACTTGCCATTGATCCGGCTCACTTCAAGGGGAAAATGATGATCAATATCGATTCGGAGGAAGATGGAAAGCTGCTGGTCAGCTCTGCTGGAGGAATACGCGTGCGGCAGGTCCTGCCAATCGGATGGGAAACGGCTTCTATTGTTGATGCTGTATCTTATAACATCAGGATTAAAGGGTTGAAGGGCGGACACTCCGGTATGTCCATCCATAAGGAAAGAGGGAACTCCAATAAACTTTTGGGCAGAGTATTACATGAATTAACGACAGACTTCCCTTGCTGCATACAGCAAATGAACGGGGGCTTGAAAGGGAATGCGATTCCTCGTGAAGCAGAGGCCACTGTACTGATTTCTGTAGTAGATGTTCAGAAGATAACGGAGAGACTCCAGAAATGGGAGGATATTTTTAAAAATGAACTGCAATCTTCCGACCCTGAAGTATCGATTAGGTTTGAAAAGATTGAAACAATTTCTTCAAACGTTTTTTCCAAAGAGACGGTGTCTAAAGCCATTACCTCCTTACTGGTAATCCCGCATGGCGTTCAAGGAATGAGCATGGGGATAGAAGGATTAGTGGAAAGTTCGACGAATCTAGGGGTCGTTACAACAAATGAAGCGGAAATGATATTCGAAAGTGAAATCAGGAGTTCGGTCAAAAGCATCAAATATAATTTGGTCACGCAGGCAAAGGCGATTGCCGACATGCTTGGGTGCAACCTGAAGAGACATACAAAGAAAAATATCATGAAGATATTGAAATCATCGCAGTACATGCAGGGATCGAGTGCGGGGTATTCATAGATAAGATACCAGGGCTGGATACTGTTTCAATCGGACCGGATATGTTTTCCGTGCATACACCTGAAGAACACTTAAGCATCCCTTCGACCATAAACAACTGGGAATACTTTGTTTACACATTAAAGAGAATGAAGGATTTATAAACAACTGCATGTCTGGGGACAGTTGAATTCAATAGATTTGGAGACATCCTACCGTTAATCGATAGGATGTCTCTTTTTTAGTTGAAATGAGGAACAGCCCGATGATATAAACATTACACTTTATTGTTTTGTACTTTTCTTAGCTAGCCATTTATTTTGCAGGAGTGTCACAATTTCTTCAATCGATTGTCATACAGTAAAAAGCCAGAAAGTGTAACCTAGTCTTAATCAAGGTTGGGGATGAGGCCATTCAGAACTTTTGTCGACAAAAGGAGTTCTATCTAAATGTAAAACAAAGTTGATTGGAGCGGGTGTGCGAGACTCCTGCGGGAAAAGCGCGTCCAAGGGAGACCCCACAGGCGCAAAAGCGCCGAGGAGGCTCCCGGACCGCCCGCGGAAAGGGAGCGGATTTCTGAAATCAGCTGGAATGTTTTCTTGAAAAAACTGTAGGCTGGTCTCATCCCGAATTATGTTTAAGACTAGTTTATCCTTTAAGTTTTTTTACTGTAAATCTTAGCGGATTTCTAAAAATCAACTGGAACGTTAAATAAAAAAACTGCAGGCAAACTGGCTTTTCATCGAATTTTTGTCTACATTCTGAAAGAAACTGAGATTTCTTTACAATCGTTATAAAATAAACTATTGTAAAGAAAACCTATCATTAATTATTGTTCGAAATCATTATGTATAGAGGAAGGTATATGGAAATATGGGTGTAAAGTATAGAATGGTCGTAGAACAAATGGAGAAAGAAATATTAGAAGGAAAATATACATTAAATACAAAGTTACCTACTGAAGAAGAGTTGATGAAGAAGTTCGATGTCAGCAGGAATACCATTAGAAAAGCAATCAACATATTGGTTGAGCAGGGGTATATCTATCAAGTGCAAGGAAGCGGCATATTCCTAAGGGAGTTTTCCAGACCGGGCTGCATTTCGATGAGGGATATGAGTGGCTTAACCAAAGTGTTTCCAAATGATGAAATGAAAAGTAAAGTGTTGAAGTTAGAATTAATTGAAGCTGATGAAAAATTGGCCAAGCAAATGAAATGCAATGTAAAAACCAAAATATATAACCTCAAACGGGTTAGATATTTAAATGGTGAACCCATTGTAATAGAAGAGTCTTTTTTCAATAAAGATATCATTCCCATCATAAATAAAGAAATTGCAAATGGTTCCATTTATGAATATATAGTCGAGGATTTGAAGTTGAATATTGGTTTTGCAGATAAAATCATTTCGTGTGAAAAACTAAATGACGATGATGCCAAGCTTTTGGACTTGCAGCCAGGAGATCCAACCTTAATAGTTGAAAGTACGGTCTTTTTAAAAGCGGGAGCCGTTTTTGATTTATCAATCGAGAAGTATAATTATACTTCAGCCAAACTGTTAACATTGACTTAATGAGGGCAGGAAATTCTTTCAGGATTTATATTAAAAGATTCCGGAGATATGATCGATTAACGATAACAGAGTATAATATTCAAACAAAGAGCGACTGCATTAATTAGCAATCGCTCTTTTATTTATTTTAGTATTACTTGATTTATTATTAGTGAATTCATATATTCCTGCCCCATTGAATACCTGATAAGTACTGGAAATTTCATTAAACAGAAAAGAAATTTATAGCGGAATTAATGAAACAGAAAACTTTGTTCTTCGTATATTAAATATATGGAAAAATAAGGAGGGGTTAAAATTCAAGAAGATTAAAGATTAATAGATTGAGGAAATTTGTATTCTTATCAATCGATGTATTGGAAATGGGGAATCTTATGCAAAAAAGGATGAAAAGAAAATTATTTCATTTATATACAGGAGAATTGATGGCAACTGTGATTTTTGCTGTACTGTGGGTTTTGTTTCTGGTGCAGCATGATTGGTCCGAATCCTACTTAACTTCATTTTCATCTGTGTATGCGTTCGTCCTACTGGAATTTATTTTGCTTCAAGGAAGTTTATATTGGTTTCTTAAATGGAAACGGGCAAAAGAAAACCATTACGCTCATTTACCTTATACGCAATTACGGATTTTTCTATTCTTTAAAAGGTTCAACCTATTCCTTATTGCCATAGGAATAGCAGCCTTTTTTTATCAATTAAAAGCATTTGAATCAGGAGTTTTTTGGTTTTCGTTTCTTTATGTTTTTGCCATCATCGAGCATATTAATTATTATCACTTCAGGCTTTCCTATCAAAGTCCAGAGGAAATGAGAGAATTCATTCGCCAAAGAGGTTTAAGGAAATCCATTTTAGCAAAGGAATTGAATGAGCTTAAATAAGATTTATTCGGTGTGAATGGGAGATATCGATTCACACCGTTTTTTTAATTCATTACTCTTTTTCCCCAACGATCCCATAAAACAAAATCTTCATAATATCCTCAGTCAAAGGCAGGATGCTTTGATAAACCTCTTCCCGTTGAATATATTCATTCATCGCTTTTATATAAAATAAAATCGCTTCATTAGATAAGTCCGGATCAACATATCCTTGTTCCTTTCCCTGGTTAAACAGATCAATAAAGCGTGGCAGGGCCTTTTCTGTATATATTTTTTCCATATAATTGATTCCGGAAGTATATTCCCTCATTAAATATTGATAAAAATCTTCATGAATTTGTTTCGCAGTTTCATTCTTCGTGAACATGAGTTGCTTTATTTTTTCAGGGAAAGCAATGTTGCTGGCAAGTATTTGTTCAAATTCATCCAATGCCTTATCTGTATAATAAACAAAAACCTCATGAATTAGATTATGTTTGCTTTCGAAGTAATTATATATCGTTACTTGAGATACATTCGCTTTTTTGGCTATTTCTCCAATCGAAATCTTTTGGACACCATACTCCATGAACAAAGCTAAGGCAGCCTCTAGTATATTCAATTTTTTTTGTTCCCTGCGGCGTTGAAATCCGTCCATTTATTTCACCTCAACCTTAGTTTAATTAAAAATATGTAATAGAACAATAAAATAAGTTCATAAACTATTGTCAGGAATTATTATTTTATATATTATGAACTAAATCGATAAAAATATTTCATAATTTCTTTTCAGAGGAAGAGGTGGATGAGGAATGTCAGTATTGAAAACAACGAATTTAACGAAAAGTTTGGAAAGTTTACCGCTTTAAATGGTGTAAACATTGAAGTGAATAAAGGTGAGGTATTTGGATTCATCGGTCCTAATGGTGCTGGAAAATCGACAACGATCCGTGTGCTGCTCGGGATTTTAAAAGCGACGGATGGAGAAGCGAAGATTTTTGGGAAGGATGCATGGAAAGATGCGGTTGAAATTCACAAGCGAATCGCGTATGTTCCGGGAGATGTGAACCTATGGCCCAACTTAACAGGCGGGGAAGTTATTGATCTATTTGTTGAATTACGCGGGGCGAACAATAAAAGCAGACGCGAAGAACTAATAAAAAAATTCGATTTGGATCCTTCCAAGAAATGTGGAACATATTCAAAGGGGAACAGGCAAAAGGTTGCTTTGATTGCTGCTTTCTCATCTGATGCCGACCTTTATATCTTGGATGAACCAACATCAGGTCTAGATCCATTGATGGAAAGGGTTTTCCAGGAATGTGTGATGGAAGCGAAAAATGAAGGGAAAAGCATTTTACTTTCCAGTCACATTCTTTCTGAAGTGGAAAGGTTATGCGATAAAGTAGGCATCATTCGGCAAGGACAAATCATTGAAACGGGAACATTGGATGAGCTGCGTCATTTAACGAGAACAAGCTTGCTTGTCGAAACGAAGCAGCCTATTCCTGCTTTAGGGAGTGTAAACGGTGTTCGGGATATCGTGAAGAAAGACGAAGCATTTTCATTCCAAGTGGATACAGATGAATTGGATAATGTCATGAGATATATAAGCCAATTTGGAATTGTGAAATTGGAAAGCGCGCCGCCTACATTGGAAGATTTATTCATGAGCCATTATGAAGGTGAAAGGAAGACTTCTGATTCTGGGGCGGGAGGTGCGTTATAATGGCGAATCAGTCCTATCAGAATACAGGAAGACTCTCCCGATTCATCGTACGGCAAGATCGGATTCGGATCCCGGTTTGGATAATTTCCCTATCTGTCCTTTCATTTATGGTTGCAATGGCATTCACCGATCTGTACCCGACTGGGCTAGAAAGGCAAACCATTGCAGAAACGATGAGGAACCCTGCAATGACAGCGATGGTGGGGAAAGGTTACGGCCTGGAGGACTATACAAACGGAGCGATGATGGCGCATCAAATGTTACTTTTAACCGCTATGGCAGTTGGGATAATGAGTATTTTACTTGTTACGCGCCATACACGCGCAGATGAAGAGGACGGCCGTATCGAAATGATCCGTTCTTTGCCGGCTGGCCGGTTGGCTAATTTATATGCAACCATTTCCGTATCGTTTGGTACGAATGCATTGATCGCGTTAGTAACGGGTTTCGGATTGTATGCTCTGGGAATTGAAAGCATGGATTTGGAAGGTTCCCTTATGTATGGAGCTGCGTTAGGGGCAACCGGTATTTTCTTCTCGGCGATAACGGCATTATTTGCCCAGCTTACGGAGAGTGCGCGAGGTACGATTGGTTACTCCATCACTGTATTGCTTCTTTCTTATCTTATTCGGGCGATAGGGGACGTCAGCAATGAAACACTTTCCTGGTTTTCACCATTGGGTTGGGTTTTAGGTTCAGAGGTATATGTGAATAATTATTGGTGGCCAATCATCCTTACGATCGGTGCGGCAATCATTTTGGTTGTACTATCTCTATATTTGAATGCCATCCGTGATTTGGAAGCTGGATTCATACCGGCTAAGCCTGGCAGAAAATATGCTTCATCCTTTTTAAAAAGTCCGCTTGGTCTCGCGCTAAGGCTTCAGCGTACAGGATTAATTGCGTGGGCAGCCGGGATGTTCATTTTAGGAGCTTCTTACGGTTCCGTTTTAGGTGATTTAGAATCCTTTTTTGCAAAAAATGAAATGATGGCCGAACTATTGACGCCAGTTGAAGGCTATTCCCTGACGGAACAATTCTTGACAATGTTGATGTCAGTCATCTCCATGATATGCACCATTCCGCCATTAATGGCGATGTTAAAGCTTAAAGGGGAAGAAAAAAAGAATCTTACTGAACATCTACTGAGTCGCGCTGTATCCCGTACAAGGCTTATGGGCAGCTATCTTATCATCTCCGTTATTGGCGGTTTTCTTATGATTACGCTTGCTGCAATCGGTCTTTGGGCAGTCGGGAATTCAGTGATGGATGAAGGGATTGCTTTCGGCACTTTATACAGTGCAGCAATGGTCTACCTGCCTGCGATGTGGATCATGATTTGCATTGCAGTGCTGTTCATTGGCTTTGTACCAAAATTATCTGGCTTGACTTGGCTTTACTTGACATACTCAATCTTAGTCGTTTATTTAGGGGGAATGCTTCAATTCCCTGAATGGATGGGTAAACTAACACCATTTGGCCATATTCCGAAACTTCCTGTTGAAGATATCGACTTCATGAAAGTATCCATGCTTACCATCATAGCCGTAGTATTACTGGCTGTTGGCTTTATCGGATATAACAAACGGGATATCCGAGGTTGACGATTCAACTATGATTCTATTATTCCTGAAAAAAGCCTGATTCCTCGTTGTTTCAAAGAGAAATCAGGCTTTTGGTTATTAGTCATGGGAAATTAATAATAGTACACCTAGCGCAATGATGATAAAGAATAAATAGCTTTCGAATTTCTTCGCAGGAATTCGCTTATTCATGAAGATACCGAGACCTGTCGCAAGTAATATGGCTGGAATGGAATAAGCATATAGAATAAATGAATCGGCGGTCCACAGTCCGCCTAGCGCATGACCCGTCACGACCAGGATTCCGGAAATAAGAAAATGGGCTTGCAATGTTCCGCGAAATCGATCTGGATTCCATCTTCGTAACGTTCCATAGACGACAACCGGCACTCCGTTAAAATTATAGGCGCTGCCAAGGACTCCCGACGCAAAACCGAACGGCCATACCCAGCCCTGCGAGTTGAGTAAGGGTTTATCCACAGCCTGAAAAAGTTTTTGCTTTAGAAGAGAATATCCTCCATATGCAATCAAAAAAACACCGAGTGCAGAAGTGACGATCATAGAAGGTGCGTAATGCAGCAAAGCGAGGCCGGCTGGTATGCCGATGACCGTTGAAGCCGCCAACCTGATTAAAACCGAGCGTTCGATATGCCGCCATCCGCTAACGACGGTTAGCGAGGCAACGGTAAGACCAGCCAATCCAATCAGGGAAACCGAAGTATTAAGCGGAATGTGAAGTAAGGCAAGCAGCGGCATGCTGACAATCGCTTCACCGAACCCGAACATTGTCCGCATCAAGGCGCCGATAAAGACTGCCGCCACCACCAATATGATGCTGCTGATCGTCATTTTTTCACCTCCTGAAGCAAAAATTATCCTTTCTGTAATTATACCATACCAATCCATAATTATATTGAGGTAACTATGTTTTGAAAGAGGTTATACAAGATCGTTTACGCTCTTCGTGAAGTGTTTGAATTGGTTTTTAATGGAGAGATACACAGAATGGTTTTAAGTGCTCAGGGAGCTGAAATAAGAGGGATATAGTGGGGCCGATTCTTGAGAAGTGTGGTCGGGAATTCTAAGATAAATGGGGGGAACACAGGATTGTTGTCTTTTTTGTGGAAATGTATTACGGAGAAGCCCATTTAAGGAGGCGTTTTTTTGGAATTAACCATCATTAATACGTTTACAGATCAACCTTTTAAAGGAAACCCTGCTGCAGCCTGCCTTCTTACAGTGGAAAGTGACACCGAGTGGATGCAGCGAATAGCTAAAGAGATTAATATGCCTGTTACCGCTTTTATTCAACCTCAAAATGGTGAATGGAAGCTGCGATGGTTCACACCTTCCATTGAAATCCCGATTTGTGGACATGGGACGCTGGCAAGCTCTTTCTTTTTATGGGATAAAGGATGCGTGCCAAGGAATCAGCCGATTGCCTATCATACGAAAAGCGGGCTTCTCACTGCAAAATTCGTTGAAGGGATGGTTCAGTTGGAATTTCCGTCATTAAGGGAGAAGGAGACCGCTGCCCCTGATTTACTGATAAAGGCTTTAGGTGTTGTGCCTGCGTATGTTGGGCAAAACAAATGGGATCTTCTAGTCGAAGTTCAATCAGAGCAAATCGTAAGGAATTTAAAGCCGGATATAGATTCCATTGCCCAATTGCCGGTTCGGGGCGTCATTGTAACGAGTCAATCGGATAGCAGTGAATATGATTTCGTTTCACGTTTCTTCTCCCCTGCCCAAGGCCTTGACGAAGATCAAGTAACGGGCTCGGCCCATTGCTGTCTGGGACCATATTGGAAAAGAAAGCTGGACAAAAGTATTTTTATAGCCTATCAGGCATCGGAAAGAGGCGGACTGCTGAAGGTTGAAGTAACGGAAAACACAGTTAAACTTTCTGGACATGCCGTGACAATATTCGAAGGGAACTTAACCATTTAATGCAGGGGAGGGTTTGAGAGGGTTCAATCTAAATCTTAAAACAAAGTTGATTGGAACGGAAGGTACGAGACTCCTGCGGGAAAAGCGCGTCCAAGGGAGACCCCACAGGCGCATAGGCGCCGAGGAGGCTCCCGGACCGCCTGCGGAAAGCGAGTGCCTGGAGTGGAAATGAACGTTCGAAATTTACAACTCGGCAATCCTTCTTAATGAAGGTTTGCGCCCTTTACCCTTTTTAGTGTACAAGAATCGAAATGGCACTATACACTAATAACAAAGCCATGATTACATTAAACTGACTTCTATACTTTGATAAAAACGTTTGAAAAACAGAACCGAACATACTCCAGCAGAACGTACTCATAAAACCAACAAAAGCCAGAAATAATGAAAAGAATAGTAAGCTGAAATTTGAAGAGTGATAAGGTAGTATGAAGGTCGATATTGCCGTGATGCCATATAAGATGCCTTTTGGATTTATGAATTGTAAAAGCATGCCAGCTATAAAACTGTTGTTCCTGTCATCATTATCGTCCTTATCTTTATTTGAACTGGAAATGATTTTTATGGCCAGATACAGCATATAAATTGCACCTAGAATCGTCATGATAAATTCAATCTTTGGTATGAAATTTTCAAGCAAAACATTAAAATAACTGCACAATAACATTATTACAAAAAAACCGGCACCTACCCCGAAACAAAATTTAATAGTCTTTTTTAACCCGTACTTGTTCGCAAATAACATGGCCATGATGTTATTTGGACCTGGAGTGAAACTTGTAATAAAAACAAATAGCATAAAAGATAGTAAAGGCATGGTTGACTCCCCTTTGTATGTTATAATGACCAAAAGTGACATTATAACGACTTCCTTTTTATTGTACAATGCGGACGTTATATTGTAAATAAGGAGCATTTTTATGGAAGAGATAAATTTTATTATTGCTAACAATTTAAAATCCATCAGGGAAAGTAAAAAATTAAGTCTTGAAAAGGTTGCAGAATTAACTGGAGTAAGCAAAACGATGATCGGACAAATAGAAAGGGGAGGATCGAGCCCTACGATTACAACAATTTGGAAAATAGCCAATGGATTAAAGATTTCATTTTCTTCATTGATAAATAGTCCGCAGCCGGATACAAAAATTGTTTTAAAAAGTGAAATTCAATCATTATCTGAAGATAACGGCAAATATCGAGTTTATCCCCACTTTCCCTTTGAGGATGAGAAGCGCTTTGAAGTATATTCAGTCGAGATAGAAAAAGGTGGATTCCTAAGTTCCGATTCGCATAGGGAAGGAACGGAAGAGTACATAACTGTTTTTGAAGGGGAAGTGACTGTACGTGTAAATAACGAAGAATATACAGTAAGGAATGGTGATTCTATCAGATTCAAGGCTGACAGACCGCATGCCTACCATAATTCAGGGGAAACATTAACTCGATTAAGCATGATCCTATATTATCCAACTTAAAAAAAGGGAGTAATGTTGTTCTGCTTATTATATATCTTTGCAAAGTGAATATCCCCTATAGATTGACTGGTGGTATGGTCTGCCTGTTGGGGATACTGCTTCAACAAGTCAAAGGCTCAACGATTTGACTTGTTATCAAATTACTAGTAAACTGAAGGTGCATCAAAGATGGGAGGTAGGCTTAACATGGATAGACGGGGATTTTCGGATGAGAACAAATTGAGTTTGCTGATTTGGCTGAGAATGGTTCGTTTTTATCAAAGAAGCAATCAGCTTTCGAATGAACACTTACAGCATTTCGGCGTCACCGCTGCACAATTCGATATGTTGGCACAAGTGCTTATCCATCAGCCTGTTTCACAAATCGAATTAGCGGAGCACCTAACGATAAGCCGTGGAGGCGTATCACATATGCTGACAAGGCTGGAAAAAGAGAACTTGATCGTCCGTAATCAACAATGGAAGGTTAAATATATTTCATTAACGGAAAAAGGGAAAGAGTTAATGGAAAAGGTCATGCCTATTCAATCCGATTTCCAAGCTTCATTATTCGATATATTGGATGATCAAGAAAAGAAGCGCATGCATGAGATGATGATAAAGATTCATAGACATAGTTTACAGATGGAAGTGCCTAATCCCAGCCAGGAGGAATCCTAAGACTGGATCAGGCAGCCATAATGATAGCATTTTTATCAGTTTACTAGTAACTTAAGGGAGGAATGGAGTAATGAAAAGTGAAAATCATTATAAACGAGATATTGTCGAAGTGAAAGATGTGAAGCTTCAAAGGTATAGTCCGATTCATACGGCCGGACCAGTCATAGAACCAGGAAACTGGGAAAAGAGTGATCCGTTCCTTTTAATGATGGAGGATAAATTTCAAAAGGGATCATTCGATATCCACCCGCACAGGGGAATCGAAACCGTTACATTCGTCATTGACGGAACGATCGAGCACTATGACAGTCATACCGGGGATGGAGGGATACTTGGACCTGGTGATGTCCAATGGATGACAGCGGGAAGCGGCGTTGTGCATAATGAGGTGCCTTCCGAAGGTGTGACTGCCCATTCCCTTCAGCTTTGGGTCAACCTTCCCCGGAGTGAAAAGATGACGACACCAAGATATCAAAACTTAATGGCAAAAGATATGCCGGTCAGAAAAGAAGAAGGAGCACTGATCCGTGTCTTTTCCGGATCATCCAAGGATGTTATCTCGACAACGAAAAACCATGTTCCCGTGACGATGGTGGAGATGGTCCTGGAGCCTGGAGCATCGGTTACACAGAATTTACCAGGAAGCTACAACGGAATCATCTATCTAATAGAAGGAAGCGGAATCTTCGGTAACAACGAAGTGAGAGCCTCAAAGGGACAGGTCTTATGGCTGGGTGCTTGTAAGGAATCAGGGGAAAGTGAAGTTGATATAACGGCAACTGAACCTTTAAGACTTGTTTTATATGCAGGAGAACCTTTAATGGAGCCTGTTGTTGCCCGCGGACCGTTTGTCATGAATACTGAAGAGGAAATCGATCAGGCATACCTTGAGTATCGGCAAGGCACTTTCTTGAAGCATTAAGATGGAACTTTCGACAAGGGCATCGTAACTGATGCTCTTTTTTTATTTTTTTGAGGGTTTGCAAAATTACGTTGATTGGAACGTAGGGCACTCGCTTTCCGCCGGCGGTCCGGGAGCCTCCTCGGCGCCCTTTGCGCCTGCGGGATCTCCCTTGGAAGCGTTTTTCCCGCAGGAGTCTCAAACACCCGCTCCAATCAACTGGAATGTTTTTTTAGAAAAACTGTAGCTGGTCTCATCCCGAACCACGTTTAAGACTAGTTTATACTACATGATTTTTCACTGTTTTATATAAGATGAACACTCATAGGATTGAAGAAATATGCGACACTCCTGCCGAAAAACTGGCTAGCCGAGACCCCACAGACGCTTGCGTCGAGGAGGCTTGGCTGACAGTCGGCGGAAAGGGAGCGGATTTCTGAAATCAAGCTGGAACTTTTTTAAAGAAAAAACTGGAGGCTAACTAGTCTTCTTCGACATTGTCTGCAGTCTGGGAGAGATTTAAATCTCTCCCTTTTTTGCTTTTTAGCAATTAGGTAGAAAGACTACGTTTAGATTTAGATAAAACTGATTCTATTTTACCATTAAATAATTTTCTTGATATATCATCAATTAGCCACTAGGTATTTTGGGGTGAATATAATGATAATATTCTGTTAATATTCGATGTTGTGTTGTAAATTTGTTTTAAAATTGGATTATTTTGTTGTAATATAGGAGATACACGGATCTTTAGAGGAAAAAAGTAGGGTGGATTTGTGTATGGGTAAGTCAATTTGTCGGAATTCAATTTTTGGAAAAGCGCGTCAATTCTATGGATAAGTTAACAGAATGTTATGCCAGTATAGAACTTATGGGGGGATTACTATAATGGGGAAAAAGAAAATCGTAAAAATTGCATCAGCTACCATAATGGCTGCGACAACGATCGTAGCAGTAGCACCGGGACCATCGGATGCTGCGACTAGCCTTAATAGTAAAATCAAAACGGCCAAGGCCGCCATCAAAAAACCATTCGATACCTATTTCTACACTTCTAAACTCGCTTCAGTGTCCACTGTTGAAAAACAAATCAAGTCTGCAAAACAAGCAAAAAAAGACATCAACTCTACCATTAAAAAATCAATGTTAAGCAAAAAAGAAAAAGATGCCAAATACAAAGAAATCGAAGCTTATGATAAGTACATCACTCGTTCAGAAGGTTATGTAAAAGGATATAAAGCGGCTGAGAAAGCAAAAGCTGCACATGGCAAATCGATTGGCAACCTTACGAATTCAATACTTGCCAAGAAATCCATTGATATCAGGAATCAATACGAGGCATTGGATAAAGCCGTGAAAAAGGCAGATAAAGATATTAAAGATACGGTTTACGGTGCGAAAATCGAAAAGCTCCTATACGATAAATTCACTAAAGCGACCAAAACAGCTTTGAACGGTGACCTGAAAGTTCCATACTACTATGAAAAAGCTGCTTACTGGGTGAAGAAAGGTGATTTAAAGACCGCGGACAAGCGGCTGCAAACCGTTTCTTCGCAATTGAAGAAGGTCAGCAAAACATCCAAGCTCGGAAAAGCCATACACGCCTATGTTAAAGAAGTGAAAGGTAAGTATGATGATGCGGTATATGCAGAAAAGAAAAAAGAAGTGGCAAAGCAGGTCAATGCCTATGTAGCTCTTGCCAATGGGGAACTTAAAACGAAAGAACAGATAAAAGCGGCTAAAAAGGCCAGAGCCGACATCCATTTAAATGGGATCAAGGAGTCGGACCGAAAGGAATTCGAAACGAAAATAGCATTGGCGGATAAGAAAGTAGCAGTTGCTAAAGAAGCTTTGAAAAATCCAGCGAAGGCAATCACACTTTCCTTGATGCATACGAATGACACGCATGCCCACTTGGACAATGTGGCCAAAAGGGTGACAGCTGTTAAGGAAGTGCGTAAGAGTAAGCCGCAAGCTCTTTTGGTTGATGCAGGTGATGTATTTTCGGGAACTCTCTATTTTAATGAATTCAAAGGGCAAGCGGATCTTCGCTTCATGAACTTAATGAAATATGACGTCATGACATTCGGGAATCATGAGTTTGATTTGGGTTCAAGCGCCGAAGGGCATCAAGCTTTGGCTGACTTCATTAAAGGGGCAAAGTTCCCGTTTGTCAGTTCCAATGTGGACTTCTCCAAAGATGATAAGTTCAAGGGACTATTCTCGGATTTGATTTCAAGTAAGCCAGAGCAAGGGAAAATATACAATGGCATCGTAAAACAAGTGGATGGCCAAAAGGTAGGGTTCTTCGGGCTTACAACTGAAGAGACGAAAGATATTTCAAGTCCAGGAAGTATAGAATTTGAAAATTATCTTGAAGAAGCCGAAAAAGCGGTCAAGGCGTTCAAAGGCATGGGTGTCAATAAGATCGTTGCCGTATCCCATATCGGTTACGATGACAATGCAGCCTATGACAATGATTTAACATTAGCTGCCAAGGTCAAGGGCATCGACGTGATTGTGGGCGGACATAGCCATACGCAGTTAAACGCCCCCGTTGTTATTGATAAGGATGATAAGGGGAAAACGAAAGATCCGACAGTCATCGTTCAAGGGTATCAGTATAGCGACTTTTTAGGAACGATCGATGTGGAATTCGATAAGAAAGGCAAGATTGTCGGACAAGCCGGTCAGCTGATTAAGCTTTCTGAAAAACAGGATGATGCTGAAGCGGCAAAAGTGCTCGAAACATACTCCTCGAAGATTAAGGAGCTGAAGGAAACGAAGACGGGTGCAACAGCTGTAAAGGCCTTGGAAACCCCTCGTGATTCAGGTGATGAAACGAAACCGAGTGTTCGTAAAAATGAAACCGAACTGGGTAATCTAATTACGGACGGAATGCTTAGTAAAGCAAAGGAATTCAATAAGGATACGGTAATCGCATTCCAAAATGGCGGGGGAATCCGCGCTGGCATCGATCAAGGTGAGATCACTTTAGGGGAAATCCTCACCGTTTTACCGTTTGGGAATACGTTAGCTACGATGAAGCTTACGGGTGCAGAAATCAATGAAGCATTAGAGCATAGTGTAAGCCTCGCCCCTAAGGAAAATGGCGGCTTCCTGCATGTTTCCGGAATGAAATTCAGCTACGACAGTTCGAAGGAAGCAGGCAATCGTGTGACAAAGGCAGAAGTCCTTGGACAAGATGGAACATATTCCGAATTGGATCCAGCGAAGGAATATACTGTGGCGACCAATGCTTTTACAGCCAAGGGCGGAGATGGATTCATCGTTTTCAAGAAGGCTTATGAAGAAGGAAGAGTGACGGATATCGGCCTCGCTGATTGGGAGAATTTACGTGATTATGTAAGCGGGCTGAAAACTGTCGATCCAAGCATCGAAGGACGCATCAAGGATGTGGCCGGAAATGATACAGACCCGACTGTGGTATTGGCTAAAGACTTTGGCGGAACGGCTGATGCGCCAAAAACACATGAAGGCAATGTAGTTGTGGATATCACGGATATTGCTTCATTGGAACATGCAGTGGTTAAAGGGAATCTTACATTAACGGGAACTCCTCCGGAGGATTTTACTTTTTCAGAGGTTACAGTAGAGGGTGATTTGGGTTTATCGGGACTTATCGGTAAAACCGTAAGCCTGAGCGGTGTCACGGTGAATGGCGAAACCAGTCTTTAAGCGGTTTTCAAATGATTGCTGAGCCTATGGAAAAAAGTTGGAGGGGTTGAGATCTTGAAGAAGAACGGGATAAGCAAGCTTTTCTTTGCCATACTGATCGTACTGTCAATGGTTCTGCCAAATGCAGCCGCAGCAAATGCCGAAGGGACAATATCGGTCATGGAAGCGATTAATAATAACAGCGGAACGGCGACGGTGAAGGGATATATCGTCGGTACAGCTAAAAGCGGTACAAGCTATCAACAAACATCGCCTTTTACTGAAAGTACGAACATAGGCATTGCCGATAGTCCGGATGAAACGGATGTTAAGAAAATCATGCCTGTTCAGCTTCCAGCCGGAAGTATCCGAACGGCCTTGAATTTGGTCGAACATCCGGAATTACTTAAAGCGCAGGTGACGATTACGGGGAAGCTGGAAAAGTACTTTTCAGTACCCGGCCTGAAATCCGCAACGGATTTCACGATCATCACTGATGGGGGAACAACACCTGAACAGCCTGATGTGAAGGTTCTGGATTCCATTGCCGAGGCGCGCACGAATACGGAAGATGTCGTGCAGGTCGATGGGGTGGTCACGACGGGACTTGGTTATTGGGGAGGAAAAGGTTTTTATATCCAAGATGAAACGGCAGGGCTATATGTTTATGGTTCTTCGTGGCCTGCGGAAGTAAAGCAAGGGGATAAGGTTAGATTAATCGGACAAGTATCCGCTTATAATAAGGAATTACAAATCCAACCAACTTCCCTTGAAGTCGTATCTTCTGATAATGAACTTCCTGAAATCCAAAAAATTGATGCATCTGGCGTAAATGAGGATACACAAGGTGAGCTGGTCACCATCGATAAGGCGACCATTACAGAATTGGCGGCATCGGGCACATACGGAACTTTCGAATTCAAAGCGGAAGATTCTGAAGGGAAATCCGTCATCGTTCGCCATGATAACCGGACCGGTTCGAGCTATGAAGATTTCGTGAAAAGCTTTAAAGCAGGGGATGTCATTTCCGTAACCGGAATCGGATCGAGGTTCAATGACACGTACCAGTTGAAGCCGCGTGGTATTGAAGATTATGAACTGGTGAACAAACCAGCCGTTTACACGGATATTTTCCCTGGTACGGTTAGTGAAAATACAAAGATATCACTTGAATCTGGTTGGGAAGAAGCGAAAATCCATTATACGCTGGATGGATCCGCACCAACATCTTCAAGTGCTGTGTACACTGAACCTATCATTTTAACGAAAGATACGGTCATCAAGGCAATTGCTGTCAACGACAGGACATCGGAAGTTTTCACATTTGCCTATACCGTTAACAAAACCACTGAAGTGAAGATTCGTGACATTCAGGGGATGAATCATTTTTCATCTTATGAAACTCAACTCGTCTCAGGTGTGGAAGGTGTCGTCACTTATGTTAAAGATGCGAATAACTTTTACATGCAAGATCCCAACCCGGATAAGGACTTAACGACTTCCGAGGGAATACTTGTGTACAACAAAGCACATGGCCTAAAAGCGGGAGATCATGTCAAAGTGGCAGGTAAAGTCGCCGAATGGTATATCGAAGGATACGCTGAAATGAAAACGACGGATCTTCCAACAACTGAATTGACCAATACTACGATTGAAAAGCTTGGCACTGCAGCAATGCCAGAACCGATCGTCATCGGAAAAGATGTCATTCCGCCGTCTGAGAACATCGATGATGATAGATTGACAGACTTTAATCCGAGCGAAGACGGCATTGATTTCTACGAGAGTCTGGAAGGAATGCTCGTGCAAGTATATAACCCGAAAGTGGTTGCTCCTCAAGACTATGGTGAATTGGTCGTGATTCCAGGGAATATGGAAACGACGACTGCAGTTGGAGGCGTCAAAATAACGGAAACGGATTTCAACCCTGAAAGAATTACCCTGGATATAAATGATGAATCATTTGCAGCCAAAACGGGTGATTTCTTTGAAGGCTCGGTTACGGGTGTCATTAGCTATGGATATAGCAACTATAGGGTAGTTACGGATGAAGCTCAGCTGCCGGCGTTAAAGGATGGCGGTACGGCTCGGGAAGTGACATCTTTAGAGAAGGATGCTGATAAGCTATCGATCGCTTCCTATAATATAGAGAATTTCTCCACTCAAACCGCTAATTCGAAAGTTGAAACGATCGCAACATCCATCATTACTAATCTTAAACAACCCGATATCATCGGGGTAACGGAAATGCAAGATAATGATGGGGCAACGGATAGCGGGACAACAGATTCTGCTCAAAGTGCCAAGAAGTTAACTGACAAAATAAAAGAGCTGGGCGGACCGCAATATCAATTCATCGATATCGCACCGGAAGATAAACTTGATGGCGGTGCACCCGGCGGAAATATCCGGGTAGGCTTTTTATATAATGTCGACCGTGTCAAATTGACTGAAGGAACGAAAGGAACGGCAACACAGTCCGTGGCCTTCAAAGATGGAAAACTTACTTTGAACCCTGGACGAATCGAGCCTGCCGATCCCGCCTTCACTTCAAGCAGGAAGCCTTTAGCCGCTCAATTCGAATTTAAAGGTGAAAGCGTAGTGGTGGTAGCCAATCATTTTAATTCCAAGGGCGGTGACCAGCCGTTATTCGGCAAAAACCAGCCTCCTGTCCTTTTAAGTGAAACGCAAAGGCTTCAAATTGCCTCTATCGTCAATCGGTTTGTCAGTGATATCAAGTCACAGGATGCCAAAGCGAATATCGTCCTGCTTGGAGACTTTAATGATTTTGAGTTTTCGGCTCCGCTTAAAACATTAAAGGGCAAAGACCTAACCAATATGATCGAGAAAGTTCCATTTGAAAAACGTTATTCTTACACATATCAAGGCAATTCACAAGTACTGGACCATATCCTAGTTTCGAATAATATGGCCGCGGCAACGAAAGTCGATATTGTCCATATTAACTCATCCTTCATGGAAGTTCATGGAAGGGCTAGCGATCATGACCCTGTATTGATTTCAACCTCTTTATCTGAATCTGGCGGAGTCGAAACTCCTGCACCAGAAAAAACGTATAATTTAACAAACGTTAAAACAAAAAGACTTACGATTGCTTCACCTAGTGTTTTGATCGATCTTGACGAAACATCCAACATTGAAGAAGGTATCTGGTTAAAAGGTTCATATGCTGTACTCAAAGGCCTTGGCCTGAAGAATACTGCGGTGACGATAAAACCGGATAAGGAAGGCGCAATCATTGATTTTGGAGGCATGGCGGTGAAGGAAGTCATCATTGATAACGCCAATGTAAAAGAAATCAGGGGAGCTGAAAATGTTCAGAAATGGTCGGTAACAGAAGGTGTCGACACATCGAATATCAAGTTTGTCGATTCGAAAGGGGAAGCAATTGCTTCCCCTTTCGACCCTAAAGAAAACCATGCGCCCGTCGTAACGAAAAACCTGGAAAATCTTGAAGTGAAAACCGGTTCCAAGGTCACCATCGATTTGAGTGAGCACTTCTCAGATCCAGATGGAGATAAGCTGACCTTTTCATCCACTATCGGTACAGTCACCGGCCAGACGTTAACCCTTCCTGCAAATGAAGCTGGAACATACCTTGTCGCAGTTAAAGCCGAGGACCAGCAATCGGAAGCGGTTGCCCGTTTCATGTTGACCGTATCGAATGATAAGCCGCTTGAAGCTTATTACGAAACGGCGGCAGGAAAATCGGGAACGGAATTGAAATCGGTCCTGCACTCGATAATTAAGGGTCATACGATGTTATCTTATGATCAAGTGTGGAATGCCCTTAAAGAAACGGATGAAGATCCGGTGAACAAACAGAATGTCATCTTGCTTTACTCTGGAAAATCCATCTCGAAGAACGCGAATGGGGGCAATACCGGACAATGGAACCGTGAACATGTTTGGGCAAAGTCCCACGGTGATTTTGGGACAAGCAAAGGTCCCGGGACAGACCTTCATCACCTCCGTCCCGCTGATGTGACAGTGAATGGGAAACGGGGCCACCTCGATTTCGACGAGGGAGGTCAAACATATAGCGGATGTGAATGTAAGTTTGATTCAGATTCATGGGAGCCGCCAAATCATGTTAAAGGCGATATAGCACGGATGCTATTTTACATGGCCGTCCGTTATGAAGGAAACGGCGAGTTGGATCTTGAATTAGCCGATACAGTCAATACGTATCCGAAACCGCTTCATGGAAAGCTATCGACACTTTTGAAATGGAATGAACTCGATCCAGTCGACGATTTCGAGAGCCATCGCAATGATGTCATTTATGACTGGCAAAATAACCGCAATCCATTCATTGACCATCCTGAATGGGCATCCGAAATTTGGGGTGCCGCTAAATCCATCGATGAGAAAAAGGCGAGTTAAATCGGAGTTGGAAGGGGAAAGCAGCCTGATGGCTGCTTTTTTCATGCTTTTCTACAAATTTAATGATCGAAAGTTAATTATCTTAATATACTGAAAAATCAAATATTATCCCTAAGTTAAATAATAAAAATTTTGGTAGGTATGTTATGTAATATATGTTAATATGGGATATGCAATGAAAGGGTTTTCATTGCAGGAATGATAAAAATATTTTAATATAGTAATTATGCCGCTTTTTGATCTTCATTTACCCTTAAAAGACGGTTGAAAAATATATTGCCAGAAAAGGGGCATTACGCGATGAAATACAGATCTGCATTTGATATAATCGGTCCCGTCATGATTGGACCTTCAAGCTCACATACAGCAGGAGCTGCCAGAATTGGCAGAGTAGCAAGGACATTATTCGGAAAGCAACCGAAGAAAGCCATTATTTCTTTATATGGTTCTTTTGCAAAAACTTACAGGGGACACGGTACGGATGTTGCTGTCGTAGGGGGGATATTGGATTTCGATACGGATGATGAACGAATCCCTGCCTCTTTAACGATAGCGGAAGAAGCCGGTATGGACGTTTCCTTTACAATCGAGGATACTGTGATGGATCATCCTAATACAGTCAAAATCAGACTGTTCGACGAAGATAAAGAATTGGAACTTGTTGGGATATCGATTGGCGGCGGAACGATAGAAATAACGGAGCTGAATACGTTCAAGCTTAAATTGTCGGGTGAAAACCCAGCCATTTTAGTCGTGCATAACGATGTGTTTGGAATCATATCTTCCGTTTCGACAGTATTGGCGAATCATGAAATAAACATTGGTCATATGGAAGTTTCACGGAAAGAAAAAGGTCAAATGGCCCTCATGGTGATTGAAGTCGATCAGAAAATCCAGAGCGATGTCATGAAGGAAATTGAAGGATTGGAAAACGTGTCACAAGTCATAAGGATGGTTGAATGATCATCATAAAAGTGTTGGCATAGATATGGAGGTAAAAACATGTTCCGAAATGTAGCAGAGTTGGTTGAACTTGCTGAAAGTAAAAATGTAAAAATCGCGGAAATCATGATTTTACAAGAAATGGAGTTCTCGGGCCTGTCGAGAGAACAGATCATTGAAAAGATGGACAGGAATTTGACAGTGATGGAACAAGCGGTGGAAAGAGGTCTGAAAGGTGTGCAATCCGTGACAGGCCTAACGGGCGGAGATGCCGTTCTTTTGCAAAATTATATCAAGTCGGGCAAGGCACTGGCCGGTAATTTATTATTGGATGCCGTCAGTAAGGCTGTTGCAACGAACGAAGTGAATGCAGCAATGGGAATGATTTGTGCCACTCCGACTGCAGGTTCTGCTGGCGTTGTTCCCGGTACATTATTTGCCGTGAAAGAAAAATTAAACCCGACCCGGACAGAGATGATTGAATTCCTTTTCACTTCCGCTGCATTTGGATTCGTTGTTGCAAACAATGCTTCCATTTCCGGAGCGGCTGGCGGCTGCCAAGCAGAAGTGGGCTCGGCAAGTGGAATGGCCGCAGCTGCGATAGTGGAACTGGCCGGCGGTACACCAAGCCAAGCTGCAGAAGCGATGGCGATCACATTGAAAAATATGCTTGGATTGGTTTGTGACCCAGTGGCTGGATTGGTTGAAGTTCCTTGCGTGAAACGTAACGCAATGGGTGCATCCAACGCGATAACGGCAGCTGATATGGCACTTGCAGGCATTACGAGCCGCATTCCATGTGATGAAGTTATCGATGCCATGTATAAAATAGGATTGACCATGCCGGTTGCACTTCGTGAAACGGCAGAGGGCGGCCTGGCTGCGACTCCTACTGGGCGTAGATTGGCAAAGGAAATTTTCGGTTCATATAAATAAACATTCAGTCCCATTAACAACAGATTTGTTAATGGGATTTTTAATTTGTATTAAAAAAACAACTCCAATCCCTCAACCTGCCCAAAAATAAGATTATCTTTTTATAAATGAAAAAAGGAAATTAGAGGAAGATGGAGGGATTTGGCGTTTATGGACACGGAGATGGAAACAGTCGTTCAAAAATCTGAATTATCAGTGAATATGGAGCCATAGCAACTTTGTTAGTTATCACTTTCAATGATAAGATGAGTACGAAATTCACTATGGGAAGGATTGATTCTTCATTAATTTTCTCGAATTAACGTACACGTCGGCAATGGAAAAAGCGATGTTTCAAGCTCATGGAATCGGCTATGCACTATATGCTCAAAAACTGGAGCAGCGCATGATGGTTGAACAAGAACGGGAACAGGATTATCTAAAAAGCAGGCGTATATCAGACGAGATGAGAGCCAATCTTTTTTTGGGGAGTTA
Source organism: Bacillus sp. CFBP9009 (assembly GCF_036541465.1). Lineage (NCBI taxonomy): Bacteria > Bacillati > Bacillota > Bacilli > Caryophanales > Bacillaceae > Bacillus > Bacillus sp. CFBP9009. Next base: position 48,449 of record NZ_JAZHFU010000022.1, read on the forward strand.
AATTCGAAGATTTCGAATAACATAAAACGAAAAAAACATGAACAAGCGAAAGAGCAATCTTAAAGATTGCTCTTTCGCTTGTTCTAAAGGGTAATTTTCTATTAAAAAGGAGGAGACAACACGTTTAAATAGAATGTATGTTGATGAAGAGGAGGATTGATCTTAGTGGAGAGAAGAGCATTACTGGTATCTGCATTACCGGGATATGAAGAAGAAATTGGGCGGTGGCTATGGTGTTTAGAGGATGTTCGCCGTACGCTTATAACGAAATTGACTGGAATCAGCCAAAATATACTTGATACGAAAATCGATGAAAGGCAAACGATTGGCTCGATGTTATATCACATAGCTCTGATAGAGGCAGATTGGTTATACGAGGAGGTCCTTGTTTCGGAATGGGATTCGGAAATACGCGCGTTGTTTCCATTAGGATGCCGTGCTGAAGATGGCTCCCTAAACCACATTGAAGGACAAACATTAGAAGAACATTTCTACCGCCTCAATAAAGTACGTGAAGTATTTTTATCAAACTTTCGCACAATGGACCTAACGGATTGGCGTAAACCGAGGGTACTTAAACAATATGACGTCACGCCTGAATGGGTCGTTTACCATTTGATTGAACATGAATCACATCATCGAGGACAGATTTTTCAGTTGCTGAAGAAATTACGGAATGAATGAGAAGTTAAAGAAATGTGTTTTTTTGATGGCCTGCTATCCATATCAGTTTGTCGACAAATCTTCCGAATAACTGCTTGGCAGACGGTCGGCGGATAGAAAGCGGGTTTCTGAAACGGTTGTCAAAGAAAAAAACTGTAGACAAACTCGCTTTTCCTCGAGTTTTTGTCTACAGTCAATTTGCTTGGACTGATTTATATTATTTTAATCTATTTGGTGATTATGACCGAATTTCGACTTTAAGACGCTGCTGGCATACCCAATGAATCCTCCAACAATGGCAGGGATGACCCATCCTAGTCCTGCCTCATACATAGGAAGTATTGCAGTGAAGAAATCATTGATGAATGAAATGTGTACACCTGCTCCATTTAATCCATCAAATAAACTGACGATGAATGTTAAAAGTAAGCTGCCTTGATAAACTTCCGGTCTTCCTTTAAATAAAGAATGAAGAAATGTTAGGAAAATCAAAACAATGGCTAATGGATAAATGGCTGTCATAACAGGTACAGAAATGGCAATTAACTCGGTTAGTCCAATATTGGCAATGATTGCACTGAATACGGATAAACTTATGGCAATCGTTTTGTAAGGCAGATTTGGAAATAGCTTATGGAAGTATGTCGAGCAAGATGTAATGAGTCCTACGCTTGTCGTTATGCAAGCCACTGTGATCATTAATCCTAATAATAGCCCACCATATGCTCCAAAGTAATAATCCGAGACTTTCGCCAAGACAATGCCTCCATTATCCAAGCGTCCAAGTTCCCCAACGCTTGAAGCACCCATATAAGAGAGAGCTGTATAAATGGTGGCAAGGATAACAGCCGCAATGGCAGTCGCTTTCCCGCAAACGATCATTATTTGTTTTTTTGTTTTAGCACCTTTTTCTTTGATGGCATTAATGATGATGATGCCAAAAACAAAAGATGCAAGAGTATCCATGGTTAAATAACCTTCTCTGAAACCATTGAAAAATGGTTGAACCATATAGTGCTCTGCAGGTGCTTGAAAATCTCCAATTGGATTAACAAAAGCGACTACCACCAGGATTCCAATGAATGTCAACTTGATTGGTGTTAAAACTTTCCCCACAATTTCGACAATTTTCGCAGGATTGAGCGAAAGAAGGCACGAAACTGTAAAAAAGATGATGGTGAAAATAAGTAAAGGCAATGGACCTGAATCTTCAGGCAAAAAAGGTTTTACACCGATCTCAAAAGAAACGTTTCCTGTTCTAGGCATTGCGAATAATGGACCAATGGCTAAGTAAAGAACGGTTGTGAATACAATACCAAAGACTGGGTGGACACGGCTCGCTAATGATTGTAAGTCATCTTTTCCAGAAAAACCGAGTGCCAGCACACCAAGTAACGGTAATCCTACTCCTGTGACCAAAAACCCTGCATTAGCTGACCAGATATTCATACCTGCTGATTGACCAAGCATTGGCGGGAAAATTAAATTCCCTGCCCCAAAGAAAAGGGCAAATAACATGAACCCAATCACTACTATAAATGAAGATGGTACCTTATTAGACAAAATAAACCCTCCGAAAAAACCAAAATTTGCTATTTTAGAAAATTATTAAATTTTCTAAAAATTATATACACAGTAATACTAAGACCGTATCGTATTATAACTAAATTAAATTGATATTTCAATATATTTTTTGTTTTTTATTATTTACCTTGATATCAGTGGTCCGCCCTAACCTTATTTTGAACATCTAAGAGCTGCTCATACTAATGAAATTCATTTTGAACAAATGAAATTTAAACGGAAATGAGGGTGCAAAAATTAATAATTTTCTTAGCTTTTTGTTGTTTATCGCAGTGTTTTCATGTATTGGTGCATGTAACAAGGAAGTGGTCAAAGAAAAAGGTGAAATTACAGAGAGGAGCCTTGTTAAAGAGGGAAATGTGGTCAAATTGGGAGAGGCAGAAAAGGTATTTAAAGGCTATTATACTGCACAATATACCATTAATGATCCAGCCAATCCTCCAACCTTTGATGAAATTGCAGGTAATATTAAAGGATATTTATCAGAAGATGAATATAATGCCCAAATTCTTAACCGTTTTTATTCAATGCCTGCACTGGTAGCCAAAGAAATCAATAAAAGCATTGAAGTGCAAAGTGTGAAGCTTGAAGAACAAAGCATAAATGAAGATGGCACAGTAGATTACACATACATAACTGTATTTAAGATTTATGACGAGAATTCATCCAAGATTTATGAGAAAGAAGGAGAGCTCACGATAACCATCATAGATAATGAATTAAAAGTCACCCGTGATTGGAGCAGAGGGATAAAAATTGACGGTTTAGATGGCGGGCTTTAATTGAATTTTGCTGTCTATTTGGCAGGGAACAGTGAAGGAGGTGTTTTAGAATGGGAGTATTTTTTGAAAAAATACTAGGATTGTTTTTTGAAAAACGGAAACAAAGCAAAAAAGATGTTTTATTACTAATTTCCATATTCGCGCGCTTTCTATATTGAATGTGGTGGAGTATATCACGGATATGGACTTATTTCGGTTATCTGGTGTTGTATTAATTGCAATCATTGTTCTATCGGCATCCCTATATTTTGAAGGAAAAAGAAACAGGGAAAATGATAATTAAACTTCGGTTTTTGTGGAGCGGATTTCTGAAAACAACTGGAACATTTTCTAAAGAAAAAAGCTGCAGGCAAACTCGATTTCTGAATTTGTATACAATCTGAGACCTGAATAAGGTCTTTTTTTATTTCATTTTATAAAACGTCAGAATAATGGATGAAGGTATATTACACAATTTCACTCAAATTGTGCACTAACGCACGAATCGTATTCAATTGGTCATTGAAGATATCCTGCTCCCGTATATAATGTTACACAGATGCTCCTTATTGCACATGAGTGCAGTTTATTCTTGGGGCATCGAATTCTTTATAAAAAAGGGGAAAAAACATGAAAAAATCAGTAACGTTTAAAAATGGAAATTTAAAGATGGCAGGGAACCTTTATTTACCAGAGGGATTTGACGAAAGCAAAAAATATTCCGGGATTGTTGTTATACACCCCGGTGGTGGAATAAAAGAACAGACTGCAGGGACATATGCACAAAAGCTTTCTGACAATGGTATTGTTGCGTTAGCATTTGACGCATCTCATCAGGGAGAGAGCGACGGAGAACCACGTTTGCTTGAAGATCCGAATGCCAGAGTAGAAGATGTGCGTTGTGCGGTGGATTATTTGACGACTCTTCCGTATATTGACCAAGAAAAGATTGGGGCACTTGGTATTTGTGCAGGTGGCGGTTATGCCGTAGCTGCAGCTTCAACTGAACGCCGCATCAAGGCAGTAGCGACTGTAAGTGCGGTGGACATCGGTGCTATGTTCCGAGGAGAAGGCAGCATTGAAACACAATTACAAACACTTGAGGCGGTTGCTAAGCAGCGTACTGCAGAAGCAAATGGAACAGAAGCGCATTTCCTTACTTATGCGCCTGATACGCTTGAAGAAATTGATGAAAATACACCTGTGCTTATGCGTGAAGCTTTTGACTACTATAGAACGCCTAGAGCACAGCACCCTAATTCTCCAAATCGATTCCTATTTACAAGCGTTGACAAGCTCATGGCATTCTCGGCATCAAGCCAAATTAGCACCTACCTGACTCAACCTATGTTATTGATTGTAGGAACCGAGGCTGACACACGCGGTTACAGCGAACAATTCCATGAATCTTCGAATGGACCAAAGGAGTTGTTCTGGGTTGAAGGTGCAACGCATATTGCTATGTATGATATCCCAGAATATGTAGATCAAGCTGTAACTAAGTTAACAGAGTTCTTTGGCAAGAATCTTTAAGAAATAAGAAAGTAGCATCCAACACGTGTTTTAAAAAAAACAGAAGCTTGGTATCATTAAGAATAAAGCCGTTTTCCCAGTACTTTTAGGAAAACGGCTGTACCTTATAGCACAAGGTTTTTCAAGAAAGTTTGGTGACTCTCACAATGTCTAACGTGGATAGAAGAATACTCAAATCTCAAGAAGCAATAAAAAAAGCTTTTATTGAGCTGATGTCTGAAAAGAATTTTGATCAGATTACGATACAGGATATTGCCGACAGAGCGAATGTTGGCCGAAGAACCATTTACTCTCATTACTTGGATAAATATGATCTGCTCGATAAGCTCATTGAAGAACATATTAACGAACTAAGAAAACTTTGTGAATCCTCAACAGAATTGAGTTTTACAGATGCTCTTCTCATTTGGTTTGAATACTTTGAAAGTCATTATTCCTTCTTTTCAACCATGTTGGCAGACAAAGGGGCACCTTTTTTTCGCAGTAGCTTTCTTGAGCTTGTCGTTGAAGAAGTAAAGAATGAAGTAGATGTAAACGAAGGGAAAAATCAAGGATTGAGTAAGGAAGTTATCATTCAATTTTTTGGAGTAGCTATTGTAGGGATAGTAGAATCGTATTTCATGAATGGAATACCTGATCCACCCCAAGTCTTGGCAGAACAATTGGGGATTTTGTTAGAGAGGAATTTATAATAATAGGCGTTTCTGCAGAACCGGGACGCCTTTTTTCTCATTCTGAACAAGTACTTAAACTAATGGGTACTTTATTTCAATAAAGGAGCTGCTTTTGAACTGCACCCCAATTGTTAGACAACATCTAACAATTGGAGGTGCAGTTTTTTTGACTAAATATACGATAGACGAAAAATCAAATGCAGTTTT
>NZ_JAZHFU010000023.1:0-49992 GCF_036541465.1 Bacillus sp. CFBP9009
AATCACTCCATTTAACCGTGAACTTAAATTCAATGGTGATGAAATCCTGCGAATAAGCGAGTATTTGTGAGAAAATCGTATTAAACTGAGGGAGTTGAATAAGGGGTATTTAATGGAGTACAGGGCAGGAATATTTTGTGGGGAAGTCGAAGTTGTTTTATCGAATAGCAACTACGGTATCGAATTTTTTGAAACTATTTGAACATGATGGCATTCACGAAATAAGGTTCACGAATATTCCAATAGTTGAGGGTTTACGAAGTGTTGTTCTTAACAAATACTCGAAAACCCAATTTCACATTTTCCTATACTGTGACTTTTCTTTGTTATCATGAACTGTGACAAGGTGTTTTTTGTTAGGAAGGAATTTGTAACTTTTTAATAGAATAATTATGAAGATGATCAGATAATAAATTTTTACACATAAGGAGATAAAACTATTGAAAAAAACAAATTACTAAGAATGGACAATGTCGGCATCGTTGTAGAATCCCTTGATGACGCAATCTCTTTCTTCGAGGAGATTGGCTTGAACCTCGAAGGGCGAGCCACTGTCGAAGGTGAATGGGCTGGTCGCGTAACCGGATTGGGTTCTCAGTGCGTAGAGATTGCTATAATGGTTACCCCAGATGGCCACAGCCGACTTGAACTTTCGCGATTTCTCACCCCACCTACTATATCAGATCACCGGACTGCTCCTGTAAATGCCCTCGGTTATCTACGCGTCATGTTCACCGTTGAAGACATTGACGAAATGGTATCCAGACTCACTAAGTATGGTGCTCAGCTCGTTGGCGAAGTGGTTCAGTACGAGGATACGTCATACATGTGGAGGAAATATTTTGATACCTTTAGATGAACGATTTTTTATACTTAAAGTAGTTCTTATTGTAATTGCTGTATTGGTTGCCATTCCTGCCAAATGGATTCGTAAATGGTTCTGGAAGGACTAAAAATTTTTCGCATCAGTTTATTGCATATAATGACTCGTATCGGCTCTGCTACATTCGTGGAACCGAAGGACTTCTAATCGGTTTGGCGGAACAACTCGGTAACAAATAAGTAAGTGACGTTTTACTAAAAAGCCTTTACTGAAATATACATTACTGAAGTAAAAATTGAAACAGAAAAGCAGTGTGAAAGTATCTCGAAGAAGTCGGGTACGTCATATAACACAGCATTCACGCTGCGGGACTCTCCGAGCCCCTTGGTTGCCAGGAGAAGAAACAGGGAAGCCAGATTCAGGCGACAACCCTGCGAGCCTAAGAACTTTGTTCTAAGTCTCGCAGGGTTCGTGAATGCGAAAACGTTATATGCAAATCCGTCTCGATTTGAAGAAAATTCTTATTCAATAAAAGGGCGCGATTCTTTAATAAGAATCGCTTTTTTTAATGAACTAACAGGTGCTTTACTTCAATAAGAGAGTTGCTTTGGCAGCTCTTTTTATTATGGAACTATCGGGGCAGGATATTTCATCGATAAAAAAATACATAATTTCTATAATTTGGTAAAATAGATTGAAGGGGGAAATCATGAAAAAATATTTAGGGGTTATTTCGTTTGCTTTAATTATCTTGGTTATTTGTTTCTTGGCTGCAAATATAACACAAGTAATTGATTCTGGAGTAACAACTTTTCGAGTATTAATGATATGTGGAATCATTATATCTTTCTCTTTCTCTTTTCTCAGTGAGAAAGGAATTTGGAGAAAATTGGCTTTAGGTCTTAGTAGATTTGTCGGTTTATTTTACTTTATAGCCTTCGAATTAATGAGAATAGTATTCCAAGGTAATGGATTTTAAATGAAAGTATTTACAAAGTAGAATGTAAAGAGGGGTTTGATCCTTTTGGAATTTTATAGATTTGACAAGGAAGTAGGAAAAAATATTTCTCATTTTAATTCAAATTTCATTATGTCTCGAATTGTAAAAACAGAAAAACCTACACAAATTGGTTGTATGCATTTAGATGCTAACGGAATTGTAGGTTTCCATCAAGCTGTTATTCCACAATTACTCATTGTTGTAGATGGGGAAGGATGGGTTCGTAGTGATGATGAATTAAAAGTAAATATAAAAGCTAACGATGTGGTCTTTTGGGAAAAAGGTGAAGGACACGAAACAGCAACTGCCACTGGACTAACTGCAATTGTAATTGAGTCTGAAGAATTAACTCCTTCTAATTTTATGCCAATTAAAGAACATAAATAAAAAATAATCCTTGTTGAACTACCAGGTGCGTTAGCTGAAGATCAGAGCTGTCTTTAAGGCAGCTTTTTCTTATGGAACTATCGGGGCAGTTTAATTGAAGTAGGCATCTCACATCTACCTCATCTCATTAACAATGAAAGGAGCAAGGTAAGAGTTAGTTGACCATTAGGCGTGACTACCTAAAGTTAAAATAGTGTTTTTTATCAGAGTGTTTGTCTTATACAAAAAGCTCTCAAACGAATAGATTAATAATAGATTTAAGTATATTTTTTAAATCTAAAACAATATTAATAGAAGGGAGTTTTTATCTAGAATGAAACGACATGACTATCTCTACATTGGAGACGGCTTCGACAACACCGTGAAGACATTTGATGCAGAATCGGGCAGGTTCCTTGGAAGATTTGTTCCATCAGGTGACAACGGCTTAAATGGTCCTCGAGGGCTTATCTTCGACCATAATGGTAATCTCCTTGTTACTAACCAAAACGTTGAGCCTCCTCCTCCTCCAGCACCTCAAAATGGAAGCATTTTAAAGTACGACGGACACACTGGACTTTTTCTAGGATTTCTCGTCCATCCCAATGACCCTAACGCCCCGTTCGCACCGCGCGGTATCATTCTTTCGAAACAAAATATTCTGTTTGTGGCAGACCTTATTGTACAGAGTGGACTGAATGGAGAAGTGCGGACATATGATGGTATCACTGGACTGTTTCAGGGGAATCTTGAACACCCACCTGCAGTACAGTTTTTCCCCCGAAGTGTAGTAATTGGTCCGGACGGCTTGTTATATGTGTCTGTCAGCAACAACATTACTACTCCAGAAGGTCAGCTCGGTGGACGGGTAGTGCGCTATAATCCGAAAACCCGGGAATTCATTGATGTGTTCATTGAGGGCGATTCCAACCCCGATTTTAATCGTCCGGAAGGTTTGGTCTTCGGTCCTGATGGCAACCTTTATATCACAAGTTTTAGAAGGGACCCGAATGACACAGACAAAATTCTTATCTTCGACCGTAAGGGCAGGTTTCTTGACAAGATTGATCTCTATGCCGTCGGACAGCCCCGCGCCTTTGCGCAGGCAATCCTGTTTGGTCCAAACGGTAAACTGTTTATCCCTATTACAGGACCGGGTCCCGTTAATAGCCAGCCTTTGGGACCTGATACAGGTTCTGTACGTCGCTACAACGTTAAGAGCAAAACATTTGATGTGTTTGTACGTCCGGCTCTTCTGGGAGGACCGTTAACGGAGCCGTGGTATCTGACATTTGGCAAAACGGACCCCGCAACACTAGCTTACGGGCATGACAAGGAAGAAAGCAGCGACCATGATCACCACCATGATGATGAAAGCGGTGACTAGAATAGTAGTTAAAATGTGAATATATAAGGAAAGACCGCTACTTGTGTTTAGATAGCGGTCTTTCTTTGGACAAGGTGTAACTTTTCTAAAAGGTCTTTGATTTGTTTTAAAATATTCCTTACAGCGAGGTGAGTTCGCCAAGTTTCTAACATCACACAGGTCAAGGTGGTTCTCACGATAAAGGTATTACGTCTTTATTTTCTTCATGGAGAGTGTGAAGAAATGTACTTACGCTAACGGGTGCGTTAGTTCATTAAGGAACACAAAAATAATCAATCTTTTTTATAAAAGAATGATCCAATTAAATATTATAAGGGCATGTTTTGATTAATCTTTTTTCAAAACATGCCCTTTCTATTTATTCATTTATCAAGGTTTCTTATATTAGTCTGATCAAACTTTGTTTCAAAGCTACTGCAAAGGACCGATTTTTGCTTCTACATGCTTTACAATTTCTGCTGAATGAACCAGTTCCGAAGCTGTACGCATGTCTTTGTATAAAATTCTGTCCTGCTCAAGGCGAGGCACATATTTTCTAAACAAATCGCAGGCTGCAGTCGTTCCTGTTCCAGGCTGTAACGGCTGAAGGAATTCGATCCCCTGGCAGCTGCACATCCATTCGATCCCAATCACTTTTTCAGTATTGGCGATTACTTTCAGTGCCTTTAAAGCTGCAGATGTCCCCATGCTTACATGATCTTCCTGTCCCCCTGTTGTCGGAATGGAATCCACAGACGACGGATGTGAATAAACCTTATTGTTAGAAACCAATGACGCCGCGACATATTGCGGAATCATATAGCCCGAGTTAAGCCCACTTTGCTCGATCAAATACGGGGGCAGCTCGCTATACTGAGGCGACACGAGTCTAAAAATCCTTCGTTCAGAAATATTAGCTAATTCAGATAGAGAGATTGCCAGAAAGTCCATGGCTAAGGCTATCGCTTCTCCATGACAATTGGAAGAGGATATCGCTCTTGCACCCTCTTGATCATCAAACACCAACGGATTATCTGAGGCTGAATTCATTTCTCTCTCCACAATCGTCCGAACGTAATCAACAGCATCTTTACAAGCTCCATGCACTTGTGGAATCGACCTAATACTAAGAGCATCTTGTGTGCGGTAATCTTTAAATTTTTCCGTGATCTCACTGTTTTCTATCAGCTTATGAATATTATCAGTTGTCTTTTTTTGTCCAGGATGACGTTTTACTTTACTAATTTTGGGATCAAAGGCATAGTATGTTCCTTTCAGCGCCTCAAAACTGATTATCGAAACAATGTCTGCCGCCTTAAGAACATTAATGGCATCATAAACGGCCAGAGCGCCAATTGCAGTCATATCTACCGTGCCATTAATCAAAGAAAGCCCTTCCTTTTCATGCAGTTCGATTGGCTTGATTCCGGCCTTCTTCAAAGCCGTCTCTCCATCTGTTAGTACGCCCTGATTATAGGCCTCACCCATACCCAAAAGGACCAAACTGATATGTGCCTGATGATTTAAGTAACCTAGGGAACCTTCTCGAGGGACGAATGGCATGACATCTTTATTCACCATCTCTGCTAATCTCTCTACCGTTTCAAGTCTTACTCCAGAATAACCAAGGGATAAATTTTTGATCATCATCACCATAATTGCCCTTACTATTTCCTTCTCCAACGGATCGCCCATACCGCAAGCATGACTCATAATTATATTTTTTTGCAATTCTCTCGAATCAGAAGCTGAAATTTTTATTTTTGAATTCTCTCCTACTCCGGTCGTAATTCCGTATATGACTCGCTCTTCCTCGACAAAACGCTCGACTATATCCCTTCCTTGGCTAATCCTTTTCTTTACACTCATAGACAGCTCCAAAGGTGCATGATGCCTTGCTACTGAAATCAAATCCCCGATACTAAAATCATCTTCAGTTATCATTACTTTTTCTTGTGTTTTCATAATAAAATCATCTCCTAATATTGTGCAGCTTGACAAAACATTAACTTTTATAATGTTTAAGCCTTTGGATTAGTAAAATTTCGCAACGAGAACTCTCTTTCGAGAATTGGAGAAGTACTCCTTTTTTCATGTCAATTTATCTTCTTATGGTTCAAGGGGTTTAAGTTTGAATTTGAATTACTTTCTTCATTAAAAGGATTACTTGCCTCGCTTAAAGAGAGTGACTTTGTCTCCGGTGCCCAGGCAATCGAAATGATAGTACCAATTAACAGAATAGCCGTCATTCCAATCATCGAGGCATCCAACCCTATAGTGTTCATACTAAGGGGCAGGAGGAATGTCCCGATAGCAGAACCAATTCGGCTGAACGCTGTCACAAAACCAACCCCAGATGCGCGAATTTCGGTTGGGAAAAGTTCGGCCGGATATGTTAGCGTAAGATTTGAATTTGCTGATAATATAAAAGTAAAAGCCAGAAAAATCGGAATTACTAAAAGTTTAGGTTCGTGAAAAATGCTAAGCATAAGCAAGCAGACAGTCAGGATTGCAAACGTACTAATCGTGAAACCTCTGCGAGAAAATTTCTCCATAAGCCAAAGACCAGCAATCGAACCCAAGATTAGGAATATGTTTAACCACAAGTCTACAGTGAAGTTTTCTGCTAAACCCATACTATTTAAGATAGACGGTAGGAATGTGTAGATGGCAAAGTACGGAATGACAATACAGACATAAAATAGACTTCCAAAAGCTGTTCGCTTCCGAAATTTTTTGTTAAAAAGAGCACGAAAGCCATTTTTATTTTGAGTCTCAATAACAGTTTCGTCGATTTCCGCATTAGGCCCGATATACTTCTTTACGATATGGCGTGCTTCATCAATACGTCCCATGCTGATGAGCCATTGTGGGGATTCAGGCGTTCCGATTCGCAGTAGCAGCACAATGAATGCAGGGATTGCAGCACTAGCAAGCATCCAACGCCATGATTCCGGACCAGCTTGTCCTAAATAATATCCGACAATGGTTGCAGAGACGTAACCTACCGTCCAGAGCACATTTAGAGAAGCCAGTAAGAACCCCCTATACTTTCTAGGCGCGAACTCGGCAAGTAAAGTCGATCCGACTGCATAATCGCCTCCGAGAGCAAAACCTATCAGTAAACGCAAAATTAACAACTCTACGGGACCATCCACAAATAGTTGCAGCAACGAAGCTATAGTGACCAATAAGAAGTTAAGCAGGTATATTTTCTGTCTGCCTATGCGGTCAGATAACCCTCCAAGTACTAGACTACCGAAAAAGAGCCCGATCAAAGCAGAACTTCCAATTAGTCCTATCCACATCGAATTGAGTTCCATTTGTGGGCTAAGGAGAGTAAGGGCCACACCAATAATCCCAAGAGCATAACCATCAGAGAAATTAGAGCCAAAAGTAAGCGCTGTAATTTTCATATGGAACTTGTTAAGTGGAGCGTCATCCATCTTAAATTTTTGTTCGGTCATATGCGTCTTTCCCCTTTTCAATATTTGATTTTTGGGACACTTCCTACTTCTCTAGTTTAGAGAAGGAAAGCGATTGAAAACAGACGTCTATTTTTTGAATTTTTCTAATTTTTTTCGAATTTAAAGTGTAATGTAAAACGCTTACATTTTAAAACTATAATTATTTTAGATTTCTATACTTTTTTACGATTTCTAAATGAACGAGGGGTTGTACCGGTTTTTTCCTTGAAAATTTTGCTAAAGTAATTTGCATTTATAAATCCTGTTTTATCTGCTACATCTTGAATCGAGAGTTTTGTATCTATCAATAGACGCTGCGCTTCGTTTATCCGTGTCTTTGTTAATAGCTGTCGGAACGAGCTACCTTGTTTTTTTGTTAAGAGCGAGCTAAAATACGCTGCGCTTCTGTTTACTTGGTTCGCAACGTCCTCAAGCCTTAGCTTAGGGTTAGTGAAATTCTCCTCAATGTACCGGATGGCCTGCTCAATCACATTTGTACGAGCGTTTTCTTGATTGTTATTTGCCCGATCAAGAACTTCATATAAGAACAGCAATAATTCCTGGACGATCCGATATAGAATCGGATTGTATAGGATGGATTCAAATACTTGATGATAACGTCTCTCAAGCATCCCTTCGTCAAGGTAAAATGACTTCATAAAGCGTCGGACTTGGGCTAATAAGCTTGTTAACCGGGTTCGCAATAAACCTGGCTCGGGATAGGGATCTTCCTTATTCAAAAATTCTTTATACATCCACTGCTTAATTTTGTCCCTGTCACCTTCGTTCAGCATGTCAATCCATTCGCGCTGTTCAGACGGGGTTAAAAACGGATCGATCATAACCCAGTTCACCTTATTCTCAATGATCGAAAGCTGCCGATATCCTTTGAAAAAACGAATTTCTAGCGCTTGCTTAGCATGAAGATATTTTTCATTTAACGAAAGCAACGGGTCATTAGTATCATATAAAACTAGTGACATGGGCTCCGAAAACTGTTCTTCCCATTCGGTTAGAATCCGATTGCCTATGTGCTTTAATTGTTTGAGCGGCTGTGGCTGCTGGTTATCGAATGAAAAAACAGAAACGATCATGTCGCTTAGCGGCAATACTACCGGTCGGTTCTTAAATGGATATTCTTGTAAAAAAGATAGCAGTATAGGTTGTTTCTTCGAATTTTCCAACTGCATCAGCATTAATCGAAAATTGGCGCCTAACGTTTCTTGATGCACGAATAGAGAACTGTAAGATACGGAAGGAACCTTAATTTGAGCCGATGGCTCTTGTTTCTCCTCAGTTTTTGAAACAGCCTTGCAGCACTGGGTTAATACTCGTTTGATATGGTCAGGCGACTGAGGTTTTACCCATAGATCATAGGCATGAAGCTCGATGCCTTGAAGCGCACGTTCAAATGTGGCTTCAGCCGTCATGACGATGACCTTTTGTATGTACCGTTTGGTCAGCTCCTTAAAGCTGTCCCACGTATCCTTTGGAATCATATCGAGTTCAATGCAAACAACATCTGGTACTTCGGCCTCTATTAGATGAAATACATCAGATACTGAGCCTGCTAATAGAATGTGGTCAAATGGAATCGAAAACGAAGAAACTAACCAGCCAATCCCTGTTCGTTCATTTTGATCGCGATCAGCAATTAACAATTTAACCATACAAGTTCTCCCTTAATGATAGATTTTTTCTTATTAATTATCACCAAACCAAGCTTATTTTCATCACTACAGTGTCTATCAGATTAAGGGTTCTAGTGCAAAAAACTGATTATGATGAAATTCCAAATAACTTATGTATGAATTTCACATCTTTCACTGTTGGTGAAGTTGTCCTTTTTTCATCGTATGTATCGCTTCGCTTTAATACCACTCAATATAGAAGTGGGTGTTCCATACGGCTTGAATCCCAGCATTAACACACGCTACTTAATGAAACGATACCAGCTAATAGGATGTCAATATCTTCTCTAAAATTTTCAGATCATGTCCCACGGGCAGGTACGTCTACCCCGGCTGCCGTTATCATAGATCGATATAAAAATTGTTCGACCAGAAATAACTGGCTGACCTTATAATACGAACGAGGCAGGTTAGTTGAATAACAAAATTACTTCTAATAGATAAGTTTATGAGATAAAACAAAAATAGCACTCCAATGAAGCTGCTAATTGAAGTGTTATTTCACTGAAATTTAATGTGTTCTCTCCGAAAAGAGAACACATTAAAGTAACCCTTTCATTGTAAAGTCTAGTATAATTATTTCGACATAATTAAAATTATTAATATTTCAAATGAATATAGTTACTTAATTCAACAAGAAAGAGTCTTAATATATATATAAAGTGGTGAATTTTATTTTGACTGAGAAGTATATTAAAATAATCAGATTACTTGTTTATGGCTTAATTCTAAGTGGGATAATCGGTTTTATTTCTTCTGTTTTTTTAATTTTAGTTAATGGCTTGACAGATTTTTTATGGACTGACATATCCAATAAATTAAAAGTACCCTCCATTTATACATTATTTTTATGTATTTTTGGTGGTGTTTTAGTAGGTGTTAGCAGGTATAGGTGGGGGAATCTACCTAAAACAGCTTCTGATTCTATTGTTGAATTAAAAACAACTCAAAGAATTGACTATTCATATGTATGTCTCAATTTTTTAATTGCTTTTTTAATTTTAATCTTTGGTGCAAGTGTAGGTCCTGCAGCAGCCATATTAAGTTCTGTTATTGCGTTATCGGTATGGCAGGGAGATAAAATGCGTTACTTTTATTTTTCCTACAACGAATGGAAAAAGGAATCTTGGTTAATTAGACTAAAAAAATTAGCTTTACCTCATAACTACCTTATTCCCTATAATCCTGATCGGGCTCCTAAAGAGAAAAAACTGCTTTTATTTAAGAAATTATTATATATGTTATTTATCGTTAACGGTATGGTGACCTTTATGTTTTTAATTAAAATATCAGAACAACCCCCTTTTGTGACAAAGTTAGGGGAAACTAGTTGGGGATTGGATGAATTGTTTCTTTTTATTCCTTTTGTTTTGTTTGGTATTTTGTTTAGTAAACTTTATGAACTAATAGAAAGAGCAATGAATAAATTCTTTTCTAAAATGAACAATAAAATTATTTTAAGTGCTGTTATCGGTGGTATTGGTATTGGTTTGATGTCTTTAATCGCTCCTAATCTACTTTTTTCCGGCCAACTTTCTATGCGAGATTTACCTAGTTTAGTACCGACACTTTCGATTGCTACTTTAATTTTGGGTTCTGTTTTAAAACTGATTTTTATGGAGTTTTGTTTAAAGTCAGGTTGGATTGGTGGGAGTATTTTACCAGTTATATTTGCTTCCATTTTACAAGGCTACGCTATCGCGACTTTTTTTCCACAACTAGATATGCTCTTTATCGTAGCTGTTATAGGTAGTAGTGCTTCGATTGCTATTTTAAAGACACCTGTACTAGTAGGGCTGTCTCTGATGCTATTTTTCCCGAAAGAGTTAGCCCCGGTTATATTAATCATTGTGGTTTTATTTATTTGCTTAAGTAAAATGAGTAAAAAATTTCCTCGAAAAATAACTGCTTAATTTTAGTTGGAGACGCTGGGAAGTTAGATGTTTGTGAAGAACAGTACTTAGCTAACAGGTTAGTTTATTGAGGGAGTTTAGTTGAAAAAGGAATATTAATTTTATTGGGTTATGGAAAGAACAAAATATAATAAAAAACTCGCCAAAAACTTAACGAGTTTTAAATACCTATTTTTATTGCTGGTTGAAATAATAATGCGCTCAACATAAAACGATTATACGATAGGGTGTGGTTTGAGCAGGGATACTTCTTGTGGCAGGTCCATAGAAAACAATTAAATCTCGGTTCGCTGGATATCTTGAAAAGAGTTGCCCATTTGTTAATAATATTTGGGTATAGGGAGATAATTTTAATTGTAATTGTCCATCACTACTCACCAATTGGTTATTAAAATAATCAACTTTTACATTCTGATTTGGGTTATCTTTTACCATGACAAGCGCTTGATATTGTGGAGGGTAAATAAGAATAGCAGGTAAATCTCCATCATAATATCCTGTCACGCGATCTCCTACTATGACCATTTCATGATCAACGAAGTAAGTTGAGGGTGAAACCACGAAATTTACTATTGAACCCAATTCATTTTCTATTGTAAATAATTTATAACAACCTTCTCTTTCACCATTTTGACCTGTAAAAAAATCACTAATCACCGTGACAGTTCCATGAAATGAATAAAAAGTTGTCATACAATACCTCCAAAATTAAAAGATAGGGGCGATCTTTTATTTTGAGACTATTCGAGATAAGGCTTTTTTAGGATTTTAGTATAATGTAGGGATAGGAGGGCAGGCAACAGCATCTATAAGTCTTGGGTCAATACCGTAGAATTGCCAGAAAGCACCGTTCCATCTATATCCAGATACTTCTCCATATTCCACACGAGTAGGGTAAAACCAAAATTGTCTGCCATTTATAAGCCATACATAAGTGTTTTGATATAGACAGTCGACGATATAGGACACAGAAGGTTTTGGTGGTATGAATGTTGGAGGAGGGGATTGTGGACTCATTGTCCCCTGGCGTGGGAAATATCTCATGTGATTTCACTCCTTTTAGTTAGGTTCTCAACATTATATGTTGAGAAGAAGTAAAAGGATTATTTAACGCGAAAACTAAAGATTGTGAAGTAATGTACTTAAACTAATGGGTGCGTTAGCTGAAGTTCGGAGCTGTCTTTAAGGCAGCTTTTTCTTATGGAACTAAAGGGGCAGTTAGTTGAACAAGAAATCCTGGTAAAAATCATAAGAATTGTCGAGGTGATTGTATGAAATATACTTGTCCTTGTTGTGGATATAAAACATTAGATGAAGAACCTCCAGGAACGCATGATATTTGTAGAATTTGTTTTTGGGAAAATGATAATTACCAATATGAATATCCAGATGAAGACGGTGCAAATAAAATTTCTTTTAGAGAGTCACAACAAAACTTTATAAAATTTGGCGTTAGCGATCTGGATTTTTCGGAAAACGTAAGAAAACCAAATAATTCCGATATAAAGGATCCAAATTGGAAACCGATATGAGTTTACATAGGGAATTATTAAACTAACGAGTGCGTTATTTTAATAAGAATGAAGTGATTTTATGAGTGACTTCAGATGTTAGTTATACAATAAAAGGCGTGATTGTTGAACAACTTAGGTAGAAAATGATCAACTTTCTTATGAAAATCAAATTTAAATCTGCTGGAGAAGAATCTATTTTGATCAAACTTTATTTCAAAGCTACAGTGATATCTCAAAAACTGACAAGGGCTTCTATTAGGCATAACCGAACCTATCTTAAATAAACATGTCCTTTTCCACCCATCGGGTGACACACCCCCGAGTATGGAAGACATTGAAGTCACAAAACGATTGGCGGAAGCAGGGAAAATTATTGGGATTGAAGTTTTAGACCATTTGATTGTTTCTCATACGGGTAAGTATGTTAGCTTAAAAGAAAAGGGGTATTTATAATAAGAAAAAAGACGAGCAAGGGGGGGATGGTTCTCCCTTTTGTTTTTGAAAAGGATTAAAGAAAAGGAAAACTCAAGCCAAGCCATGAAGGCCATTTTATTGAACTTTGAGGATTACTTTTGATAAGCGGTCAAAAAAAATCAGGCACAGAGAAAGGATAGTTACAACTATCCTTTTATTAAAGATCTTTTGCACTGAGGTTCAAGGGTGATGAAATCCTGCGATTAAGCGAGTATTTGTAACGCTACTACTTCTGAATTCATTTATAAGGACCTCTTTCGGTTTTCACGTAGTGAATAGGGTGTAATTGAATTTGAACATCGAAGGGATTTAAGTTTTGATGGGGATATTTTTGAATCATTACAAGAGCGGACTCTAAACGGGTTTGCTCTTTTTGTGTGATTGAAATAATGTTGTCTGCGGTCTGTACGGGATGTCTTTTTGCTAGTTAGCGATGTGCTACATCCAGGTGAGGCGTATAAAATTTGGAGGTAAGAGTAAGCTAACATACGTATATAAGCTGCCACGGGAGGTGAATAAGTATGAGTAATGATGCAAGAGGTTCTAAAAAAAATAAACCAAATGATGCAAACCATGTGAATGCTGAGACGAAAGCCAATCAAAGACGAATTTCAGAAAAGAATAACCAAGAGAATAATGATAAGAAAGAATAATGGGGAGGTTCAGTAGGGACTGATTTTTTTTGATTCCACTATAAATTTCTTCTCATATAACAAATAAAAAATATAGAAAAAAATTTTTACTAGAGAACTGATATATCGACATCAGTTCTCTTTATTGATTTATCACTCGAAAAAAAGGGTCATATTCAAGACCATGAACACTCGTTAGAATATATAATGTTAAAAGTGATCTCTATAAATATAAGATAGTTTCCTTTTGTCCTAGAGTTACTGCCTATTGAAACCATATTTTATTTAGTCTAAATCTCTAAAACGTTTCCTATATAATGGGATTTTATTCACATCAAATGTATTATATAAGTACTACATCTTTTCTTAATAGGGGGATATTTAAAATGAAAGTAGTGTTACCTTTTGTAATAGCCATGATTGCACTTACAGGATGTTCTGCAATAGCGAATGATGGATTCAGGGAATTGAAATGGTTTAAAACAAAAGAAGAAACGATTGATCATGGCATTAAAGAAGAAAAGATGAAAAAAGAAGACATCATAGGAGAAGTTAGTGAAAACGGAGAAACATTTGTTATTTATAAGAAACAAGTAGAGGAAGGCTTGGGAGTAGGAGTATCAAGCATAAGTGAGAAAGAAGGAAAATTTGCTTGGTATGACCCTGATCAAGATGTTCTTGTTAAGAACGATAAAGTCAAAAAGTATTCCTCCCAGATCAGTTGGGGAACAACAACACAATCAGGAAAGGAATTTACAATTTACACAGGATTAAGTGAGGATCAAAGTCCTATCGTTAAAACAACAAATAGTGAAGTAAGTCCTGCAATTTACAAGAAAACTGGGATTTATTTCTATATAGAACCTAATAAATAAGTCATACGAACCTTTACCGAATTTGCTAAAAATGACGTAATTTGGATAATTATGTTATAGGAGGAAGTTTGTGGTAAAGTAGCCTTTTCTAATGGAAATATCGGGGCAGGTTAGTTGCATAAGATCTTTTTTACTTTATAATTAGTACCAGGAAAAAAATGCCACCCTTAAAAGAGTGGCACTCGAAAATGGACTTTTTTTAACCATATTAAATATGGTTAAAAATTTAAGTTATTGTTTAAATTGATCTTTCTATATAATGCAATAACTGGTTTATTTTTAATTTCCCAATCTTCAGTACGTGTCATAGGGATATGGTATTCCCTTTCCATTTCGGTCATTAACTCCATCAATAGATGGCTTCTCATAGGCTCTTTTACTAAAAGAATGATTTCCTGATATTCTTCTTCTATTTTGGTTAATGTTTTCATACTATTGTCCCCTCCATAATACTATGGAAATTATACCTCTCCCTATAGTATGTTTAATCTTCTCCAATCAAGCACCGCCCTAGTCTTACTAGGTCACTTGCAATGGATGTTCGTAATTAATAAAGAACCTCACAAAAAAACATTCCTCACTTATGTATATATAAGGGGATAAAGTGATAAAGTGATGGTGCAAAATCCATATGAGATGTTGCTTGTTCAAATTAATAGAAAGAGAGAAGAAATGATCCTCCTTGGAAATCTGCATGGACTAACGTCCCCGGTAACAATTAATGCAAGTCATCAGCTAGATCGTCTTCTTAATTATCTGTTATTTGAAAAGGCAACTTTAGTAATGTTAATGAAAAAAACAGGATAAACAAGTTAGTCGCCTACTCTATTTGATTGATAATACTAAGCCCTTCTAGTAGCCCTAAGTAATCATCGGCTTTTATTTTTATTGGTTAAGAGGGCGCAGTGAATGTAAACTTGACACTTTCTTCATATCAAAGGTGTATTCATTAAAGCATGTAATCACAATAAAGTTGCTAAATAGTGGATACTGGAAAACGTCATTTTTTTCCGTTCAGCAGTCTAATGTGAAAGGACCTTTTGTTTAGGGCTTAAACATGGCAACTACCCTTAATTTCTTTGAATGAAAAAGCCGGCTTTCCTCTGATAAAGGATTGCCGGCTTTTTACTAAAGGAAATTCCTTGGAGTATCTACCATATCATAGCTTGTTTACAGTTTAGTTAATGAAAAATAACAGTTTGATAACAGAGACTTAAACCAAAAAAATGTCCATGATTTAGGGATTAATTGCAATTTATCTTGGAGTTTTTGCACCAGAACTGAATTAACAAATGATTAAATAATTATTACGGAGTTTTATTGTTTATCTCAATGTGTTTTTTCAGTTCATTAGAAACTGTACGAAGATTTTCCTTATCAGGTATATAATAGTAAGTACCCTTTATTTCCTTACTTTTTCCTTCAATTTTGTGCTGCTCTATATTTTTCTGAGCATCTTTATAATTTGATTGAATATCCCACATATCATCGAAAGTCAAGTTCGTTTTTACGTTATTTTCAACGACTTTAACCATCTCGCCAAATTTCGTGATAGAGGATATGTTTGCGCCTTTTTGTATTATAGCTTCAATTACTTGACGTTGTCGTATTTGCCGGCCGAAGTCTCCTCGCGGATCTTTACTTCTCATCCGAGAATACCTCAGTGCTCTTTCACCATCCAAATGGAGACGACCTTTTGGGTAGTGCACACTGTAATAAGTGAAATCTAAATCATTATTTACTTCCACTCCTCCTACTGTATCAACAATTTCTTTAAAACT
Source organism: Bacillus sp. CFBP9009 (assembly GCF_036541465.1). Taxonomy (NCBI): domain Bacteria; kingdom Bacillati; phylum Bacillota; class Bacilli; order Caryophanales; family Bacillaceae; genus Bacillus; species Bacillus sp. CFBP9009. Next base: position 15,903 of record NZ_JAZHFU010000023.1, read on the forward strand.
TTTCATATTTACCTTCACAAAATAATCAACAGGAACATCTAAGAGATTTTCCACAGAACGAATGGTCATCTCAGTGCCGCCGATCGCATAAGCGTGGTTAATTTTGTCTGTCTTCCAGCTCCCTTTTATCTTTGTATACGTATCGCGAGGAATGCTTACCATGTGCATCGATTCGGAGTGAGGGTTAATCGTTAATAAGATCAATGAATCGGACCGCCCACGTTTTTGACCTGCTGGATTATCAATCCCCATTAGCAAAACAGTTATCGGATCACCTTCTTTGAAGTTAATTTTTTCTAATCGTTTTTCAGATTTATCACGATCGATATTTTCTTCAATATTTGCTACTGTTGACGTTACCATGTGCCATAAATAATATGTATAACTGCCTGACCCTATAATTAATACACAAATTATTGTTAAAATCATTAGTAGAACTTTTTTTCTCTTTCTAGTACCCATTTTGCACCTCACTTTAAAAGCTATTAAAATTGAGCATTTTCACAGTTTTTTGTTACCTGTTAAGTTGAAAATAATCATGACTATGCTGCAGGTTTAGAATCAGGTTTAGAATCAGTTTGATAATTTCGTCCTGTTCGAGCAACTTTGTTCCATTTTTTGTTGAAGAAATAAGAAATACTTCCATACAATACGATGTACATCGTTACAAATCGATAGACATAAATATCAAAGATGATGGCAAATAGTAAGCGGGATGCATCCTTCTTTTGAAACGAAAACCCGTAATACTTACCCATTCCAATTGCCACCAAGTCATACGCTATTCCAAATAAAAAAATGTAAAGCAAATAAAATAATATGTAATGAACATAGGAAGATGGAGGGTTTAAGATCCCATTTAGCACAACTATACCTGTCATCACATAAGGAGCGATGGTGCCTACTAGAAATGACTCGAATATGTAAAAGAAAGAGACGGATTTAGTAAATAAAGTTTTCCCGAAAAAGGACCGGAAATGGATAAAGCAATCAATAAATGCTTTTTGCCAGCGTACGCGCTGCTTGATTAAATCCTTCCAGGTTTCAGGCAATTCGGTATAACAAATAGCTTCCGGTATAAAAATAATTTTCTTGTTTTTATGTTTCGATATGTGCCTATGGATGCGCAGCGTGATGTCAATGTCTTCTCCTATTGTTGATCGGTAACCACCCACATCTAGAAGCACTTGTTTTTTGAAAATACCAAATGCTCCCGATATGATTGCTAGAGCATGAAAGCGTGAAAGAGACATCTTTGTAATATAGAATGCTTTTAGGAAATCCAAAGTTTGAACTCGTATTAGCATGTTTGCATGGAGTAAAGACAAGCGATTTAAAGGTTTAGCTGTTTTTGTTTGCAAAACATGCACCATTCCGCCGGCTGCAACGACATCCTTATCCTCAAAAGTATCGTTAACAACTGATAAGGCCTGATTTGTCAGGATGGTGTCGGCATCTAATGTGACCACTAAACTTTGACTTGAATATTCAATCCCTGCATTTAAGGAATCAGCTTTTCCGCCATTCAATTTATCTATGACGTAAATATTAGGGTACAGCTCGGACTGATAAAATTCCTCAACTTTTTTATGAGACAGTCTTTTGAGCGGAGATTTTGAACAAGGTCTTAACTTTAGAAATCTATTCAAAAGAATCATTGTTGAGTCCGTTGAACCGTCATTGATATAAATGACCTCAAATTGGGAATAAGATAATGATTTCATGCTCTTAATCGAAGTTTCTATAATTCCCTGTTCGTTGTAACATGGGACTAAGATGCTAATTCCCTTATCTATTTTAAGGTTTTTTTTGAGCCCTTCGTTTTGTTCACGAAACCAAGGTAAACAATGGAATAAATGAAGCACAGGAAACACAATACATAAAAATAACAAAAATTCGACAAAAATATCCAAAAAAACACTCCTTTATTGACATAAGTAAAGAAAAAATAACCCCACTTTACTAATAATATTTGCATAAAGAATATTTTTTTACGAGGGTTCAATGGTAAAAGAATACCAAATACCCACGAATTTTGACGTATTTTGAGGAGATGTGTCGAAAAAAATGGGAAAATTTTCTCCGTATAATTAGGTTGCCCTACACACAATGAGGCTTTTTTTAGATAATATGACTGTATTGTTTTGTCACTATAGTGTGCTATGATTTTCTCGACGATGATTTTCCGTCCTCCTTATATGGAGGGCGTTTTATTTTTTTCTTGTAAAAGGGTTGCCTATCATCCGCAATGAGATGTTTAAAGATTCCAAGTAGTTAATATAATAAAAGTTTAGAAGATTGCTTTCCATTTTTCATTAAAGTGTAGTGTTTCAAAGTATTGTGATCAGGACGTGGTGAATTCATGCTTAAAAAAGTGACCGGTTTAATAGTATTTATCTTAGTTTTTCTTCCTATTTTCGGAAAACCTGCAATGGCTGTAACTTACACAGTTCAACCGGGAGATACCCTTTCGAAAATTTCCGACAAGTATGGAACATCAGTAGATAAGGTGGTAAACCTGAACAAATTACTATCTACTATACTTGAGCCAGGACAACAATTAGAAGTTCCTAAAATGTACATTAGTAAAGGTGAAACACTTTATAATATTTCAATTAAACTCGGTGTTTCTATACCTGAGTTAACACGGGCAGCTACCCCCCAAATTAAAAATCCTCATTGGATTTATCCTGGACAAATAATAAATGTTCCAATAAAAAATGAAATGATTTATATGGGTAATCCCAGTAAGAAAAGAATCGCCCTTACTTTTGACGACGGCCCAGAAGATATCTATACTCCGCAAATTTTAGATATCTTAAGACAAAAAGGTGTGAAGGCAACTTTCTTTGTGGTAGGGAAGCAGGCAAGGGAGTATCCTGAACTTCTAAAACAAATTTACAGAGAGGGACATGCAATAGGTAACCACACTTGGGGTCACCCGCATTTACCAGATCTCACGAACCAACAATTGATCGAAGACGTACAGTTCACTACCGCAGAAATTGAGAAAATTACAGGGTTCAAAACAGATTTATTCCGACCCCCATATGGTGAAATTCAAGATCAACAGGTAGCGCTGCTTAATAATCGTGGATACCGTTCGATCATGTGGACGGCAGATACAATGGATTGGAGCGGAGTGTCTGCCGAAGATATTCAATCAAGAGTGAAGCAAAATGCAAGCCCTGGGGTCATAGTCCTTCAACATAACTACCATGCATCCGGGAAATTTGAAACTGTTAAGGCATTGCCTCAAATCATTGACCAATTACGGGAACAGGGCTATGAATTTGTTACCGTTCCAACACTCTTAGGTAAATAAGAATTAAATATAAAAATAAAAAGCATCCCAATAGGTTTACCCTATTGGGATGCTTTTGTTTTCTTAAGATTACTATAATTAGAGTTGTCACTTTAGGAGATTTTTTGCGTATATTTTAAGTGGTATTTTGCACATCCAACTTTAAAAACCCAGCTACCTTCACATGAGAGATTAGCTGGGTTTCTTAATTATTTACATCCAATCATTTATAGAACTATTCGGTTCCGCCTAGTAAAAAAGCGACTGCTCATCGTTTAGCAATCGCGCCCTTTAACGGAACAATGCTATTCGTCATTCAACAGTTTCATAATCAACCTTCGTTGTAAACTGCTTATTGGTTTAACTTGAATGGCACCTTCTCAGTTCTTTAAACTCCCTCAACTGGGCTCCTGCTGATATTCCGACGGTCAATAACTGCATCAACAATAAAGATAAATTACTTACTTACTTTTAAAAGAAACTGATCGATACGTTCTTTTTGCCGTAAGTGGTGCCGGAAATGCATTTCGATTAGCTGAAAATATTCCTCTGCATTTAAATATCCCATTCTCCGGTGCTGAACTTTCTGGCTGGCCGGAATGTCAGAGAGCTTTCTCTCTATCTCTTGCATTTTCTCAATGATTTGAAGCAGTCCTTCCTTTACTTCTTCTTTTCCTGTAGGATTTGGCGGTGTGAAATCAGGTGTATCCGGACCTTTTACCCTGATTGGGGGAAACGTTCCTTCTTTGAAAATCGATTCGCCTATTTCTGTTTTTTTACCGCCATCGGAAGTAGTGCCATTAGCACATTGCTTAATGGCTTTCAAATGAAGATAAAGGGTGCCCTTTATTAAATGATTGTACATTTGTCCTAAAGACCATTCATCCTCAGAAGGCTTCCTCGTAAACTCATCTAGCGAATATTTACTTAACTCTTCAATATAGTATGTAGCCACCTGTTCGAATCGCTTCAATATCTCTTTTGTATCCAATAGATCTCCCACTTTCTTTATAATTTTCTTTCTCCTTAATGTTGAGTAGTACGTCCCAATGCTAAACTAAATAACATCTTCTGACATTAACTTCGACTTACTTACAAATAATCCCTTCTCTTTTATTCAAGAAAATGGCCCTTTTATGGAATAACATGACTGACGTTTTCAAACAGTTTTATTTTGTTTTTAAAAAACTTTATTATCTGTTTTGATTTCTGAATTAAAGTTGAACTGAATATTTTTAAAGAACTTTAAAAGGAGGTACTACAATTTAAGTAGTGCCTCCTTTACATTTTTAATAGTAAATTTCAATGACTTTATATTTCTTTTAACAACGTACATTTTTAGATTGTATATCTGCCATCTATGTACCAAAACTCGTAAGTTTCTTAACACCTTATCGTTAATGGATTTATAAGGGTTTATCTCTGTTGTAGGTTCATTAACTCATCTCTTTATCTATGTTCAGTTAATAGATTGAAATTAAGTTATATACACTCATAATGGTCTTAGAGTACAAGAAACGTCATTATACCAATATTTAATTGACAAAATGAATATTGGTACAGTAACATAAATGATTATGATAATCATTATCATTTAATTGCACAAGGAGGTTTACAATGAGATTTACAATAAGTACATATTCAAAAACTATTTTTCTATTGTTATCAGTCTTTTGCTTAGGTTGTTTAGCAGCTTGTGGTTACAATGAAGCTGGAACAAAAAACACAAAGTCTTCTGAAAAAGAAGAACAATCGTATACTGTTAGACATGCTATGGGTGAAACAACGATTTCTGAAAATCCAAAGCGTGTTGTCGTTTTAACAAATGAAGGAACAGAAGCACTTTTAGCAATGGACGTAAAACCTGTAGGTGCTGTGAAATCTTGGCTTGGTGAACCATGGTACGATCATATTAAAGATGACATGGATGGTGTGGAAATTGTAGGAACTGAGCTTGAAGTTAATTTGGAAAAAATAGCAGCTTTAAAACCAGACCTAATTATAGGAAATAAGGTACGTCAAGAAGCCATTTACGATAAATTAAGTGCAATTGCTCCAACTGTTTTTTCTGAAACTTTAACAGGGAATTGGAAAGAAAATTTCAGTCTATATGCAAAAGCAATTAATAATAAGGATAAAGGGAATGAAGTATTACAGCAATTCAATGAACACATTGCAGATGTAAAAGAAAAGCTAGGTGATAAGGTAAACCAAGAAGTATCTGTTGTGCGTTTCCTAGCAGGCACTTCATATATTTATTACACAGATTCATTTTCAGGCGTGATTTTTGACCAATTAGGATTTAAACCTGCTGAGCAACAAAAAGAATTATTTAACGCTGACAATAAGCTTGGTAATTTTTCTTTGGAAGTAGGTAAAGAAGCTATTCCTAAAATGGATGGAGATATTCTATTTTACTTTACATATGCTCCAGGTGGAGATAAAGAAGCAATAAAAACTGCAAAAGAATGGACAAGTGAAGCTCTTTGGAATAATCTAAATGCAGTAAAAAAAGGAAATGCATATGGGGTGAGTGACGCCGTTTGGAATACTGCTGGCGGTGTAATTGCAGCTAACAAAATGTTAGATGAACTTGAAGAGATCATGACTAGTAAGTAAAATTTCAAAGGTTCTATCACTTTAGGGAAAAACCGGAAAGTATATTCATACTTTCTGGTTTTTGCTCTTTTTTCGCAAATTAATAGTTAACAGAAGTGTTGTTTCAATGTGAGTGACAAAGATATCCTTAGATTGATGCTAGACCTTATTTAACTGGCAGGTTAGTTCTATAAGAAAAAACATTTATCAATCTTACTTTTGATATAATTGAATAAAAATAAATGTTATTTGGAGAATAAAATGCTTAAAAAAATTAAAGCGTGGACAAGGAATTTGAAGAAACAGGTTTTTATACTTTACTTTGCTTATAAAGATAATAGAGTACCCTGGTATGCAAAGTTATTCGCTGCTTGTGTAGTTGCTTATGCATTCAGTCCAATTGACTTAATACCTGACTTTATACCGATTCTTGGCTATATAGACGATGTAATTATCGTTCCATTAGGTATAATGCTTGCATTAAAGATGATTGCAGCGAGTGTATTAACCGACTGTGAAGAAAAGGCAGAAGAGTTGATGAAAAAAGGTAAACCTAAGAATTGGATAGTCGGCTCAATAATAATTTTAATTTGGGGTTTAATTTTAATATGGGGTATTATTACAATCTATAATTTCTTAAATTAAAGGGTGACGTTACTTTTAGAAGGAAGTGACGCTTTTCTTATGGCACTAAAGGGGCAGGATAGTTTAAGTACACTTTTTAACAATGTTACTAAAAAAGCCCTGTTTAACAGGGCAATTTTTGACTAACTATTATTTAATTTGTTTTATTCCTCATCTATTTGTTTTGTAACATAATTCATCCATAACCCGCCATCATCCAATTTTTCTATTTCTTTTAAATAAAAATTTAATGGCCCTGTCTTTGGGAGATGAGAGCTAGATTCAAAAAGTGTCAAAGAGTTAGTTGAACCATCAGCTATTGGGACTAAGACCAAACTTAACTCATCAATTAAACCATCATTTAGAAACGCTCCGTTTAAAACGCCTCCGCCTTCTAACATTATTTTATCGATTGAAAATAATTTTTTTAACTTTTGAACTACTATCATAAAATCTAATTGTTCTTTTCCACCGAAAATATACGAAATACCTATTTTTTGTAGATAAGCAAGATAAGCATCAGATACTAGCTCTGTAAGAACTTCTACTATATGATCTTCTGTCCTATTCTCGCTCCATTCTGAAATGTAGTTTTTTGTCCATCCTAATTTTCCAGAAGGGTCTACTGCAATTGCATACGTTTTAGCATCTGTTGTTGCTACATAATCAGTTCTTGGCATTGACGGAATGTTTTCATGTGTTAAATCTAATTTATGTCCAAAGGTAAAGTTTTCCTCCAAGGTAATCCTGCCACACATCCATGCTTTGCATCCGTAACGTTCATGAATTTTTTCATACTCGTCAATAAAATATTGGGTACGTTCTTCTTCCAAATAATCCCCAATAATTTTCCCATCCAATGATGTCAGCATGTGGCATATTATATATGGTCTTTCCAAAGTATTCCTCCTTTCTATAAGAACAAATCATAATCCTAGGATTGATATTAAAAATGCCCTGAATAACAGGGCATTTTTTATCCTCAACTATTATTTTACTTTACTGTATTCCTTATCTGTTACTGGTTCCAACCATTCCGGTGTACCTGCAGTGATTGCAATGTGTTCAAACCAGCTATCTTTTGTAGCGCCATGCCAGTGTTTTACACCATCGTGGGTGACAATAACATCTCCAGCTTTTAAGAATTGAGCAGGTTTACCTTCTTCTTGGTACCAACCTTCGCCACCAGTTACTAATAAAAGTTGGAATCCATCACGATGAATATGCCAGTTATTTCTGCATCCTGGTTCAAAGGTCACATTCCCTACACCAACACTCACTTTAGGGTCAGCAATTAATGATTTAAGATAACTTTGTCCCACAAAAAATTGTGCATATGCTTCATTTTTCTCACCCACTGGGAAAATTACGCCATTTTTTACTTCTTCATGTTTTGCCATTTTACTTCCTCCAATAAAACTATAATTTTTATTATTAACCTACTTGAACTGTGGGGCGTATAATCATTTCATTAATTCCTACATCAGATGGTTGTTCAATGGCAAAGGCTATTGCACGAGCGATACGGTCAGAATCGATGGCAGCTTTGTAAAATTCATCTAATCCTGCTTTCATTGCTGGGTCTGTTGTAGTTTCTAACAATTCGCTTGTAACAGCTCCAGGAGAGATATTTGTTACACGGATATTCGTGCCACTCATTGCTTCTTCTTGGCGTAAACCTTCAGAAATGGCTTTTACAGCAAATTTAGTACCACAATATACCGTTCCACCAGGGTAGATGTTATGTCCAGCTACAGAAGAAAGATTAATAACGTGACCTGATTTCCGTTCTCTCATAGATGGAACGATAGCAGCGATAGCATACAAAACACCTTTGATGTTAACATCAATCATCTTATCCCATTCATCAACTTTATTTTCTGCAAGAAAAGCTTGTGGCATGATTCCAGCATTGTTGACTAGCACATCAATTTTTCCAAACTCATTAAGAGCATACGCAGCGAGTTCTTCCATCTGTTGACGAGAAGTAACATCTGTTACTTTATAAATAGCTTGTCCACCATTGTTTTTAATTTCATCTTGTAATTTCTTTAAACGATCTTCACGACGAGCCGCAAGTACCAACTTTGCACCTTTAAGAGCAAGTTCTTTTGCAGTAGCTTCTCCAATCCCAGAAGAAGCACCTGTAATAATGACAACTTTATCTTGAATATTTGACATAATAAATAACACCCTTTCTTAATTTTCAGGAATAATTTCGTTCACACAAGTTAATGCATTCAATGTCCTTGGAAAACCTATATATGGAAGGCAGTGGGTGATAGCGGTGACTAAAGTTTCCTTATCATTGTCCACATTTTTGTTACCCTGCACATGTGCTTTTACTTGACCTTCAGCACCACCTAAAGCAGTTATAATACAGAGTGTTAACAACTCTCGTGTTTTCAAATCAAGTCCGCTCCGGGTGTAGAAGTCTCCGAAGCAAAAAGAGGAGAGATAATCCTGTATGTGCTTTTGATTTTCTGGTCCGCCTTCTCGCATTTTTGCAATGGCATCACCAAAAATCTCTACCTGTACTGAAAGTCCCTTGTCAAAGCGATTATCTTTAACAACATTCTTTTGGCTTTCAATTGGTAACGCAATATTCTTGGATTTGAAAACCTCATTGACTTCATTGATAGCATTTAACGTTTTCGGGAATCCAATGTACGGAGCACATTGGTAAACAGCCTCTTTAATCTCTACAACTGTTAGCCCCACATTTAGTGCAGCACTAACATGTGCTTTTAGTTGGGGCAATGTTTGATTGGTCGCAAGAACCACCAGGGTAATCAACTCACGCATCTTATCGTCAAGGTTACCTTGATAAAATACTTCCCCGAAAATGAAATGGCTTAGAATGTCCTGAAAATCAGGATCAGTAGCATGTGCGGCAGTTACCCCCTCACCAAATAGCTGTTTGAACTTTTCCTGGCTCTTTTCAACACGGTCCATAACTAAACCTCCTCTTCGACGTGTTAGTAAATCACATATTGATGCGGTATCGCACATCTGTGTATAATATAAAATGAAAAGATGATGTCTGCAACAATCAAAACGCCAGGATTTGTGCGTTATTGCACAAGTTAATTGAAATTGTGCGATAATTTTTAAGGAAGTTTGGTGAAAACTACAATGTCAAGGGTAGATAGAAGAGTACAAAAATCTCAAGAAGCAATAAAAAATGCTTTTATTGAACTAATGTCTGAAAAAAGCTTTGATCATATTACGATACAAGATATTTCCGACAGAGCAAATGTCGGTCGCAGAACGATTTATGACCATTACATGGATAAATTTGATTTACTGGATAAACTTATTGAAGAACATATTAACGAACTAAGGATACTGTGCGAATCGGCATCTGAATTGAATTTTGTCGAGGGAAATCTGATTTGGTTTGAATACTTTGAACGTAATCGTTCATTCTTTTCAACAATGTTAGGGAGTAAAGGAGCCCCTGCTTTTCGTAGTCATTTCCTAGAATTTGTAATCCAAGAGTTAGAGGGTGAAGTAGATGTAACTGAAGGGAAAAATCAAGGTTTAAGTAAGGATTTAATTCTTAATTTCTTTGGAGCAGCTATAGTAGAAATAGTAGAAGCGTGGTTCACTAATGGATTATCAGAACCGACTCAAGTCGTGGCAGAACAAGTGGGGCTTTTGTTAGATAGGAATTTATAGTTAAGGATAGTTTTTCAGCAGCGTCGATTTAAAGTAGAAGTGTAAAATTAAAAGGTTGACAGTTTTTAAAAAATCACTGCTTGAATAGGTACGGTGAACCGTATCATAATTAAATGACAAGGCCACTTGGTACCAAGGTTTTATATTCGTTCTTCAGTAATCGGGTGCGATTCTTGAATAGACTTTATAGTGGGTAATTAAAGATGCACACCTGACTGGGAAAACAATCTTTACTAATGTATCACCGGGAATTGAGACATAAAAAAATAACTTCATCCAAAAGGACAGGGGAAACGTTTGGCTATTGGTTTTACAAAGCCACGAAGGATATTGCCATGCAAAGGATTCTGCATCATTCTCATCCATCCGTTACCCTGCGTTATATCGGCATTACGGAAGAAGAAACGAACAACGTATTGAAACATTTTAGCGTTTTTCACTAATTTAACTTCTTATTTTCTTCAAGTAATTTTATTCATTTTGATGTACCAAGAATTTTGCTAAATGTTTTTTATAAAAATAATTTGGACCAAATACAAATGTTTACTAGATCCCGAAGGGGTGGACTGACTATTTTTCTTGAGCCATAGTTAATAATTGTTTTTCCAATTTGTAACCCTCCTATCTAGGGAATATTAACTTCTCCGGCGGTTCTGCAATAACCTACCACCTTAAGGAACTTCTTTATATACTTCACTGTTAATCATTTGGTAACAACTTTTGATTTGAATAGATCATCTTGTTCATTTAACCTTCTTCATCTATAGTAGATGGATATATAAGGTGTAGAGGTGAAGAGATGGCATTGCGGCTATTACGGTATTTTATTTTTTTTCTTGGATTAACTTTCTTTGGATTAGGGAATGCGATTGCGGTGAATGTTCAATCCTTGGGGCTGCATCCTTGGGAGGTTTTAAACGTCGCCCTGTTCGAGCGGTTCGGGTTCACAATTGGGACGTGGAGTGTCATGTGTGGTTTAGTACTTGTGTTGATCGCCTTTGTCGTGGATAGGAAGTATATTAATATTGGTACCTTTCTAAATGCCTTGTCAATCGGCCCGATCATGGATTTCTTTTTGCATCTCAACATTCTTCCTCATGAAACGGAGCATTGGTGGTTGAATATACTCATCTTGTTGATGGGTATCATCATAACCGGAATTGGCGGAGGAATTTATGTGGCTGCGGGAATTGGGGCTGGTCCTAGGGATGGTTTCATGCTTTCCGTTTCGGAAAAAACCGGGTTATCGGTCAGTTGGGCAAGAATCGTTGTCGAGAGCCTCATCTTGATTATCGGGTTCATCCTTGGAGGTCCAGTGTTTATTATGACGTTTGCATATACCTTTATTCAAAGCCCCATCTTTCAGTTTTCCATGAAGCTGATGCGTTCCTTTATCGTTAGTTTGGAGCAGAAGCGAAAGGGACAATTTGAGATTCCGTTATAATTGGAAGGAGGATGTCCTTTGGTCACCTCCTTTCGTGCTCTTATTCCACTAACGGGTGCTTTACTTCATTATAAGGAGCTGATCAGCAGCTCCTTTTCTTATGCAAATATCGGGGCAGGTTAGTTTAATAAGAGGTATAATTTTATAAAAGCTCACAGGTGGTGGGAAGATGACTTTAAAAGAGTTTATTGAGTTCCAAGAAGGTATAGCAATCGGGAAGAATACTCATTTATATATCAAAATGAAGAATATTGGATAAGCCAAAATCCAGGTGCATATTATCTTACGCGAGTCAGAGGTGCCTATACTCAAGAGTTTGAAACTTCTGAGGCTCTTTTTAAATATGGAACAATCGAAGAAAAACTACTTTCAGAAATTTATATGGATTTTGAGTGGTAAAATAAATCGTTGATATATTCTTGTTGAACCAACGGGTGCGTTAGCTGAAGATCGGAGCTGTCTTTAAGGCAGTTTTTTCTTTATGCAAATATCGGGGCAGGTTAGTTGCTTAAAGTAATGAGAAAATGACCCAAATATAACAATTAAATTAATTAATTGTCTTTTAGCTCTGTTATTACTGTCATAAATGCACACGCCCCAGTAACGGGAGGTGCTGCGGCATCTCTTTTTCTTCTTCAACAAACGAAGCAGTAGAGTTGAATAAGAAATAACTTTACAAGGCTCTGTTAAATTACTGTGTTGATTTGCAGCTAAAATAATAGCTTGGCATAAAACGCCAAGCTATTATTATTTGTTTGATTAGAACGTTGGTTTGACTATATTTCATATCTTCCATAGTCATTACCCAATATTTATATCCCCTATTAAGTAGAGTGTTGCTTTTCCAGCCATCTTTACCCGTGTGTCCTCGTGCTTACAAAAAAGTGTACCGCCTCTATTGGATAACTGTCTTGCTACCATTTCACGTTTCATTAGTTTCTCTGCCCAAAAGGGCACTAAACCGCAGTGTGCAGAGCCGCATACTGGGTCCTCATTTACCTTTAACTTTGGGAAAAATGCCCTTGAAACAAAATCATAATCATTTCCTTTGGCAGTAACAATAACTCCAAGACCTTCTGGCAACTGTTCTAGTTTTGAAAAGTCAGGACTTAGATTTTTCACTGCTTCTTCTGACTCTAATACAAATAACAAATCTCTATTTAGATATGCTTCTATCGGTTTGGTTCCCAAAGCATCAATCATTTGTTCAGTAAGAGGTATCTCCTTTGAAGGGACAGTTGGGAAATCAAGTTCATACAAATCATCTTTTCTATTTACTGTAAGTACCCCACTCATCGTGTCGAATTGAATGGTTTTCAATTGCTTTTCAACATAGTTCATAATGACAAAAGCAGTTGCTAAAGTTGCGTGACCACAAAGGTTGATCTCTCCTCCAGGTGTAAACCATCTAAGTTTATAGTTTTCCGCACCTTTTACTGCAAATGCCGTTTCAGAAAGGTTATTTTCAATAGCAATCTTTTGCATAATGTCATCAGAAATCCATTCATTCATAACACAAACCCCAGCAGGATTTCCCTCAAAGACCTTCTCTGCAAATGCATCAACCACATAATACTTCATAATTTTTTCCTCCTAGATTAATCAAATTGAACGTGAAATGTTCAGGTGTTATACTTGAATATCCTTATATTAATGGGTATATATGTATAACAGTCAACTTAATCATATAACACTTAATTTTCAAAACAGTGCTGATGGAGGATTTATTATGAAGATTGAAATAAACAGGAACTCCAATATCCCGATTAATCAACAAATTTATGAGAATATAGCAGATAGAATCAGGTCAGGGGGGTTATCGGAAGATGAACGTTTGCCTTCCGTTAGAGCGTTAGCAAAAGAATTAGGGGTAAGTGTACTTACAGTTGTCAGAGTGTATGCATTGTTAGAAAAAAATGAGTTAATTGAACGGATACAAGGAAAGGGGACATTTGTTAAAGCTAATATAACATCAGAAGATAAAGAAAATAATAAAAAGAACACTTTCGAGTGGCAATTATCCGTTTTAGATTATCTTCCCCGAACTCAATTTGGTACCCATTATGGTTCATTTGAAAATTGTATTCAGTTTTCTGTTGCAGCGATTTGTCCATCTTTACTTCCGAATCATTATCTGGAGAAAGAAATCCATTCGAATTTAGAAAAGAATCCCAGTATTTTATCAAGTTATGGACCTGCACAAGGGGATGAGGAACTGAGAAAAGCTATGAGCGAGTATCTTCGCAAACAAGATTTAAATATTGACCATAAAGATATATTGGTAACTAGTGGCACTCAACAAGGAATAGATTTGGTGGCGAGAACTTTTATAGGACCAGGTGATGTTGTGGTTACAGAAGCACCCACTTATCCTAATGCAATTGATACATTTCGTGCTCGTGGGGCTACTATTATTCCTGTTCCATTAGATAAAGAAGGAATGAGAATGGACCTTTTACAAAGAGTTTGCGAAATATATAAACCCAAAATGATATATACCATCCCTAACTTTCAGAATCCAACTGGAAGGGTTTTAAGTCGAAAAAGAAGGGAGCAATTATTAATATTTGCCCAAGAAAATCAAATAATCATTGTAGAAGACGAACCCTGGAGTGAGATATTTTTTGACAAGAAACCTCCATCACCTATAAAAAGTATTGATACAAATGGTTTCGTCATTTATCTAAAGGGGCTAAGCAAGACATTGGTTCCTGGTTGCCGGATAGGACTGCTGACCGCAAATGGCACTCTGTTTAATCGTTTAGTGGCATCTAAAGTGAATACGGACCTTGGTAGTCCATTATTAACACAAAAGGCAATTCTCCCGTTTTTTCATTCGAAAAGGATGGAGGACCATATGGAAAAGCTGAGATTTGCTTTAAAGTTAAGAAGGGATAAGGTTATAGAACTCTTCAATTCCCATATGCCGAATGAAGTTCAATGGATTGAACCAACAGGTGGATTAAATATATGGGTATCGATTCCATCAGAGTGGAACACGAACCATTTATTAATCGAATGTCAAAAAGAGAATATTTACTTTCTTCCTGGTTCAGCTTGTTTCGCAGGAGAACCCGAAAACCATCATTTAAGGTTAAACTTTTCCTATTTATCGGATAGTGAATTAGAAAATGGAATTTTAAAATTTTGCAATATCACAAGAAATTTTTTATCTTCAAATCAACAATTTAGACAATCCCCCATTATGTAAAGAAAGGCTGCAACAAAAATACTTTCAGATTAAAGTTTGATGGTTGTAAATTTTTTCGGTTCATCTCATAGAAATTATATAAAGACCCTGGTTTCCTGCTTACGTAAGGAAGTCAGGGTTTTGACGTATCCGCACCCTGAATTTGTAGAGTTATCTTTACAGAAGCAAAATATAACCCTGCAATAACATACTATATGCTTTTAAAGTTAGGATGTACAATTACATGAGGATATCTTGAAAGGAGTTTACCTCATGAATATTACATCTTTTGTATTTTACTGTTTTATTGTTACATTTACACCAGGACCAACTAACATTGTCATATTATCCACCGTGCATAACTCTGGTACAAAAAAGGCAATGGAATATACGTATGGAGCAACGATTGCTTTTGGTTTCTTACTTGCTATTTCTGCTATGTTAAATACGATACTTGCAACGATAATACCAAAAATATTAATTGTTATGCAGATAATCGGAAGCTTTTATATGTTATATCTTGCTTATCAAGTTTACAAAATGGATTCATCAAAACCAAATGTAAAACAAACGGGTACCTTTATGTCTGGATTTCTTACACAGTTTTTAAATCCAAAGGTAGTATTGTTTACAATGACTGTCATTCCCACCTATATAATGCCCTATTATGTCTCAATGCCTGCGGTTACAATAAGCGTTATCGCTATAACTGTTATAGGATTCTTAGCATTTATTACATGGGTAACTTTTGGTGCAATCTTCAAGGAGTTTTTACAGAAGCATAAAAAAATTGTTAATATATTGATGGCATTGTTTTTAGTTTATGCTGCAATCATGATATGGATGTAGGTAAGCTACTTAAGAGGTGAATGAAATGGATAAATTTATCTATAAAAAATCGGCAGGTATTACGGCTTTGTCAGCAAGTATTACTGATTTCACATATAAGAAGCACTCTCATAAAGAGTATGCAATAGGAGTCACATTGCGTGGCATTCAACACTATAACTTGGATGGCAGTTTACACTTGTCTTATCAAAATGGCGTTATGCTTTTTAATCCGGAACAGGCACATGACGGAATGGCACATGATGAGACAGGACTAGATTATGTGATGCTATATATTGAGCCACAATTGCTTCTGGAGGTTATTGAGCAGAAGGATATCATACGCTTTTCAAACCCCATTGTTTATGATTATAGGCTTAAACAAAGAATACTAAGTCTTTCTAATGCAATATTAAGTGAAAAAGATGAGGCATTGTGCAGTGAATTACTGTTATCCCTCACCGATAACCTTATTCAAACTGATCTTTCTACAGACTATAAGAAAGATAACACTCTAATTAGAAAAGCGAAGGATATGCTTCACACCAACTTAGAAACTATACCTAAACTTGACGAGATATGTAAAGAGCTTGAGTTATCGAAATTTAAGTTTATCCGGTTATTCAAGGCTCATACTGGCATTTCACCATATCAATACTTTCTTAACTGCAAGATAGAATATGCAAAGCAGTTAATAGAAAAAAATAGAGATATTCAATCAGCTGTAGCTGAATGTGGTTTTGTTGATTTAACCCATTTAAATAAACACTTTAAAAGCGTATACGGAACAACAGCTTTTGAATATATTTCACATTTAAATTGATTAGTAGTTTGTTCGATTATTATTGGTTAGTCTATTTGAATTTAAGGAGGAATGGCTTATTAAAAAATCCAGTATTATTTTCTTTGAAAGAAAATTCCCAAGTGCAAACATGATCCTTATTAAGGATCAGCTCCCGGTCCTTATTGATACTGGTTTTGGAAGTGATGTGAAAGATACAGAGCAATTAATTAAAGAAGTAGGCATTTCACCAGAAGAATTACACCTTATTGTGAACACGCACTATCATAGTGACCATGTAGGAGGCAATTTTCATTTTCAAAAAAATTATGGAGTAAGGATTGGTGCTCATAAATGGGAAGCAGAATTAATTAATTCTTGCGACTCGGAAGCCTGTAGTTCAGAATGGTTAGATCAGCCTGTAGAACCTTATCGAGTCGATCTAAAGTTCTCTGATAACGATGATATTAATACAGGAAGCAGAACGTTAAAAATCTTGCACACACCAGGACATACGTTAGGACATATTTCTTTATATGAACCGGAAGAGGAAGTATTAATTTGCGGGGATCTCTTCCACAAAGGTGATATCGGATGGTTAAATATCTTTCGAGAGGGTGTTTCATCTATCCAACGATCGATAGAAAGTTTGGATCGGTTGTCCATGCTTCGAATTCAACAGGCATATTCAGGACATGGACCACAAATAGAGAATCCTCTGGCTGCCATTGATGCAGCAAGGGAACGGTTTGAAAAGTGGCTCAGAATGCCAGAAAAAGTTGCATGGCATGCCTGCAAAAGGATTTTTTCATTCACATTAATCATTAAAAACGGATTGACAAAAGAAGAACTCGATAACTACCTACTAAAGTGTGGTTGGTTCCAAGATTTTGCACGCTACTCTTTCCAACTTCAACCAGAAGAATTTATCCCAATCCTGCTCGATGAAATGATTCGTTCCGGAGCAGCAAGCTGGCACAATAATCATTTAATTGCCTCCACCCCATACCAAGCACCACAAAAGAAATGGATGAATAAGAACATAAAGCCGAAAGATTGGAAACCTCAAGATCTTCTCACATAAGGATATCTGAAAAACGTTTCTGGTTTCTATGCAGCGTATTTATTTTCCGTTCCTCAGATAAATATCTTGTATCCAAATGCTTAACCGAAAACAAATTACCAAAACAATACTTTAAAGACGCTGTTACTTATTAAGATATAAATTCGTGTTTTGTCCGTGGGTATTATACCAACTTTATAAAACCTTCAGGGGGAGATTTATATGTCATTAAAAGTAGGAGATATCATTACGTTTGAACGGACTTTTACTGTAAAGGATGTTGAATTATTTACAGAGATTTCAGGTGATGAAGGGAATCATCATATAACCCCAGATGAACAGGGAAGACTAGTCGTTCAAGGGTTATTAACAGCAACTCTACCAACAAAAGTAGGTGGAGATCATAACGTACTGGCTCGTACTATGAATTTTGAGTTTTTAAGACCTGTGTTTACCGGGGATACAATAATTTGTGAAGTTAAAATTGAAAAATATGAAAGGCAAGAAAATAATAGAATGGCTATTATTGCATTCTTTTTATGTAAAAATCAGAATGAAAAGGAAGTATTAAAAGGGGATTTTTCAGGTGTAATACTTTAAATTCTGTATACTTTCCTTAACAAGGTGCTTAGTAAAATAGCTGAGGTGTCATTTTGTAGCTTTTTCATATTTTCCATTTAATCGAGCGCTCCTTCTGGAATAACGAAAAGTCGCATTTTCCTAGAGAAACCCATTTAGTAAAAGAATACGGAGACATTCAACAAAATATTCAACATGGATGCTTTAACTATATTGAATCATTTATAAATGTCTCTTTAATTTGGGGGTTAATATGTGTCTTATGGAACTAACGGGTGCGTTAGCTGAAGATCAGAACTGTCTTTAAGGCAGCTCTTTTTCTTATGGAACTAATGGCGGGCCAGGATAGTTGTAAAGTGCTGTTTGATCTTTAATGGGCCCAATTCTGTAGTAACTGATTGTGCAAATGATCAAAATTTGAAATAAATGTTATTAAGCTATGGCAGGATTGTTGAAGAAGGAGTAATGCTCTTATTAATAAGGAATGTTGATGATGGATAAAAAAGGAAATGTGGAGGCTGCAAGTAACTCCACAGTTTTCTCCACTAATGGGTTCCTTTCCGGAATATCCATGCTGCATGTATGTTCCGGGGCAACGAGCATTCCGCACTCTATTAGTAAAAAATTTTAAAAGAATTTATGGATTTGAATTTGTTGCCATACAATTTTATAATTGTATGATTAATGATTGTGTGAAAAAGGATGAGGAATGTGCCGATTAATTCGTTTGAGGATTATCCAATGACATGGAAGCCGACAATAAATCGAGAAGACAGACCGATTTATCAGGCATTAGCTAAGCAGTTAGAATATGACATTATAGAGGGGCGCTTAGTGCCTGGCACGAAACTTCCACCACAAAGAGAGTTAGCGGATTACTTAGAGGTGAATCTAAGTACGATTTCGAAAGCTTTTAAAGTATCTGAGTTAAAAGGACTGGTCAGTGCGACCATAGGTAGTGGCACTTATGTTTCGTATGATGCGATTTCGAACGCTTATTTGCTTGCAGAAGAAAAGCCAAAGCATTTAATTGAAATGGGAGCAATTTTACCAGATCGTGTGTCGTATGGACCTTTATTTGACTTATTGCAATCGATGTTACAAGAATCAGATTGTGCGAGATGGTTTGGATACAGTCGGCCAGGCGATGCGATTTGGCAAAAAGATGCAGGCGTCAAATTATTGAAATTTGCCGGTTTTGAAACGACTAGAGAACATATCTTACTTGCTACTGGCGGACAAAACGCCATCACAGCAACACTTGCAAGCCTTTGTCAGCATGGAGATCGAATTGGTGTAGATCACCATACATATCCAGGCTTAAAGACAGCCGCCGCGATGCTGGGAATTCAGCTTGTACCGATTCGTTCAGAATCTGATGAAATGAGTCCGGAAGCACTTCTTTATGCATGTAAAAATGAAAATATTAAAGGATTATATATTATTCCAGATTATCAGAATCCGATGACTTATACGATGAGCGTTGAAACTCGTAAGGCTATTGCTGAGATTGCTGTAAAGTATAATTTATTTATTATTGAAGATGGAGCGTATCATTTAATCCAAGAAAAAGTGTTGCCGGCTGTAGCGACATATGCCCCTGAGCATACGATTTATATAGCGAGTTTATCGAAATCAATGGCACCTGGACTCCGTCTTGCTTATGTGGCAGTTCCTTTAAAATACCTGGATTCTACTCGAAAAGCTCTTTATAATTTAAATATTTCCGTATCCCCACTTCTTGCAGAGTTAGCATCACGAGTAATTGTATCGAATCAGTTTGAAAACATTGTTGCATTTCATAAAGAGGAAACAAAAGCCCGCAATCAGTTGGTTAATCAATATTTAGGTAAAGAGAACTGTTTAGGTGAAGAAACAGGGATTTTTCATTGGTTACATCTGCCGCATCAGTATACAGGTGACCAATTTGAACAACTAGCTGCAGCACAAGGTGTACAGGTATATAGTGGAGGGCGATTTGCGGTAGGTAATGTCGCACCAGCAAATGCCGTACGTGTGGGGATTTGCGCTCCAGAAACGAGAGAGCAACTTGAAAAAGCTCTTATTATACTTAGAAAAATAATTGAAATGTAAAATAAATATTGTTTGCCATACAATAATTATATTGTATGGCTTTTTTTTTACGTGTTATGATAATTCAAACTTAGTTGGGGATGAAAGGAAATATTAATTTTAGTGTCATAGGCTTATCCCTTTATATAAAAATCTGAATATTCCAATAAAATTAAAAGTGGTAGATAAAAAAATTGAAATGTTAAAGGAAGGAATGTTTACAAATGGAAAATAAATATGCTGAGAGGGCCCGTCTAGTTAATTCTTCTGAGACCCGTGAAATATTAAAAGTAACAGAAAGGCCAGAAGTCATTTCTTTTGCGGGAGGACTTCCAGCTCCGGAGCTGTTTCCTGTTGAAGCCCTTAAAGTTGCTTGCAATGTTGTATTGAATGAAGAGGGCGCGGCGTCTCTTCAATATAGTACTACTGAAGGCTATGGTCCGTTGAGAGAAGCTATATGTCAAAGGATGAAAGCGATTGGGATTAACTCTGCTATTAACAATGTTCTTATCACTTCAGGGTCGCAGCAAGCAATAGATCTTACTGGAAGATTATTTATCAACGAAGGAGATACTATAATTTGTGAAAGCCCAACCTATCTTGCAGCAATTAATGCATTTAAATCATACAATGCAAACTTTGTGGAGGTAGCTATGGACAATGATGGGATGATAATGGAAGAGCTAGAGAGGAAACTGCAAGAGCATCCTAGCGCAAAATTCATCTATACTATTCCCGATTTCCAGAACCCTACAGGTCGTACATTAAAACTTCAAAGACGTAAAAGAATGATCGAACTTGCTAATCAATACGATGTACTGATTGTAGAAGATAATCCTTATGGAGCTATTAGGTTTGCTGGAGAGGGAATCCCGCCAGTGAAACATTTTGACACAGAGAACAGAGTAATTTATATGAGCACGTTCTCTAAAATTTTCACTCCAGGCATGCGAATTGGATGGATTTGTGCAGATCAATCGTTTATTGATAAGTACGTGGCTTTCAAGCAAACAGCTGATTTACATACCGACAGCTTTGCTCAAAGGATAACAGCTAAGTATATGGAACTTTACGATATGGAAGAGCATATTAAAAAAATCAAAGCAGTATATAAAGCAAGATGTACAAAAATGATAAAATGCATAAAAGAATTCTTTCCGGAAAATTTGTCTTACAGTAAGCCAGAAGGTGGTTTATTTATTTGGGTTGAGCTCCCAGAGGGGGTTGATTCCAAACATATATTTACAGAGTGCTTGAAAAATAATGTTGCTTGTGTTCCTGGTGTTCCATTCTTTCCAAATGGCACACAGAAGAACACTTTACGTTTAAATTACTCGAATATGCCTGAAGACCAAATCATTGAAGGCATGAAGCGTATGGGTGATGTATTACATCGTGAACTAAATAAAGAGACAATATGTTTGTAACTAAAGGAAACAAAAAATAATTAAATCAAACACCAAAACCATTAATAAATATATTTACCTTCTAAATGTTTAATGAAAGCACTATTTTAAAAAAAATCCAATTCAAACAATAAGATTTTAATTGTATTATTAATAAATCTTACATTTGAATAATCAGGAGGCTTATTATGCCAATATCATTTATAAATCCATACATTACAAAGCCCGTTTCGACATCACCACCACCACAGTTTACTCCTTTATATACGCTTATATATAAAACAGATTAAGAATCTGCGAAATATATAAGCTGTTTCGCAGATTCGAAGGAGTAGACGATGAAATCTAAAATTCAGTTTATATTATCAATGATTATTTTCGGTACAATGGG
This sequence comes from Bacillus sp. CFBP9009, assembly GCF_036541465.1. Classification (NCBI taxonomy): domain Bacteria; kingdom Bacillati; phylum Bacillota; class Bacilli; order Caryophanales; family Bacillaceae; genus Bacillus; species Bacillus sp. CFBP9009. The sequence goes on from NZ_JAZHFU010000023.1 coordinate 37,865, forward strand.
TTTAGTTGTGAAATACATTGATTTATCTTCGAGTGAAACAGCTTTTCTAAGCAGTTCAATTGGGTGTCTCTTTTTAGTGTTTGTATTTTTCATTATGAAGAAATCCATTCCATGGAAATTAGTGAAAGTTAATGCTTCTACCCTTTTTCTTTCTGCGATTGCATTGGGAGGGAATTGGATTTTTCTTTATCAATCCTACGATCATACAACACTTGCTAATGCAACACTTGGGTATTATTTTGCGCCAGTGTTTGTCATGGTTCTCTCGCCATTTGTGCTTAAGGAGCTTTTACCAATTAAAAAAATTGTTTGTATTGGTGTAGCGATATTAGGTATGTTATTGATTATTGGAAACGGCATTAGAGCCTCTGGTAAAGATGATCTACTTGGAATCCTTTTCGGGTTAGTTGCGGCTGCATTTTACGCAGCCTTAATGTTATTAAATAAATTCATTCAAAACATGGGCATGTTAGAGATTACAATCATTCAACTTGGAACAACTGCTTTACTTCTCTTTCCCTATGTATTATACACTGAGGGATTTGGTATCTTGGAAGTATCAAGATCTTCCATTCCTTTTATAATACTCTTAGGCGTTGTTAACACTGGTATTGGCTTTTGGTTATTTTTTTCTGGTATGCTAAAGTTAAAGGGACAAAGTATTGCTATGCTAAGCTATGTAGATCCTTTTGTAGCTATACTGATTTCCGCTGTAATCTTACAGGAAAAAATGACAATTGTTCAAATCATAGGTGGCACACTCCTTTTAGGTTCAACTTTTATTAGTGAAAATAATTCAATTAATTTTCGAAAACGACACACGAAGATTTTAACAAAATAAAGAAACGGGGCAGTGAGGGGAAATCCCTCACTGCTTTTTACTATATTCCAAGTAAAAAGTCTAAGTTTTGTTAATCACCCTACTTCCACTAAACTACTTCTTTATTTAACTGACGCACAGCTTGTGTCACTCTACAATAAGTCTTAATGAACTAACGGGGCAGTTTAGTTTAATAAGTTCAAATGATAAGATAAAGAAATAATGGCGAATATAGGGGAGATTCAAAATGGATAACTGGAGAAATAATACGATTTGGTTTGAACAAATACCAGATAATCTTCAGTCTTACTTAAACTTAAAAGAAGATAAGTTTAATGAGATGCAGCTTAAAAACATTAAGTATTTAACTTTTTGGCATCATAAAAAGAATAAGCTGGGCAACTTTGTTGGTATTCCTGAAAATCTCCTCTATCTAGAATTAAACTGGTCTAATATACAAGATTTCCTTGGGATAGAAAAAATGAATAAATTAAAGCGTTTAGAATTACATTATTGTACTAAATTACAAGATGATTTTGGTTTGTCTGGCTTAGGCAATACGCTAGAACATTTACATATTAATCAATCAAAGAAATTTGTACCAAATGAAGAATTATTCTCTCTGAAAAATCTTCGGGTTCTGTGCCTTAATTCTTGCGGTAATCTTGATAATTTGAAATTTTTAAATCAATTTCCTAACCTAATTGACTTTAGATTTGTTGATACTATTGTGCTAGATGGTGACTTATCACCAATTTTAGACCATCCAACAATCCGAAGTGTAGGCTTTCTGAATAAGAGACATTACAATATTAAAGATGATAAGATGGATGCTTTGTTAAATGATAAAAATGGTGGAGAAGAATTTAAAACTGTTATCAAGTATGGAAAATATGAGACTTTTAGATATATTTATTAACTCAATTGTTAAAGAACTAACGGGTGCGTTAGCTGAAGATCGGAGCTGTCTTTAAGGCAGCTTTTTCTTATGGAACTAACGGGGCAGGATAGTTCCATAAGGAATACTGTTAAGTGACATTAAAGTCGTTTAAAAACGTCAGTCCTGTTATTCCATTAAAGGGCCGGATTGTGGAGGATTGGAAAATTTTGATTCTACAAATAATTGGGGGATTGGAAGAAGGAAAGCTATGTATAATTAGTGATGTAAGTTTATGCTTTTTATGTAATAATTATTTTGTAGAAATGTAAAGTTATAATACATACATAGTGAAGGTGGGGATCATAATGGCAACGGGAACGCATACTGTAGTAGTTCCAGTAGATGTACAAGCAGTTTGGGATTATGTCAGTGATCTCGAAAAATGGGCAACGACAGTACCAGCCTATAAAGAACATGAAATCATAAATGACAAGCAATCTATTTGGACATTTGAAGGTAGTGTGAAAGGTATTAAAAAAACAATACAAGCGCAGGTAGATATTACCGAATGGAATGAACCTTCAAATATTAAGTTTGAACTAAAAGGTTTATCAGATAATTTTACAGGAAGCGGTTACTTTACTGCAGAAGATGTTAATGGTAAAACAATAATGACTTGTACGGTGGAAATCCATGCAGGCGGATTATCTGGTGCGGTGTTAACACCAATTATTAAATGGGCTGTTCCAAAAGTAGCATCTCGTTTAACAGAATCTATCGCACGTAAAATTGCAGTATTCTCATAGTTTTCAAAGGTTGAAAGCCAATTCATTTTGGAGATACCTTCTCTGAAGTATAGATGGTAACATTCTGAAGTGACCAATATAATGATATCGAGCTCTACTAGAAATTTTATAATTAGCGGAAAGGGGGCTGTCCAAAAAGGATGGCCTCTTTTTTTCAATATTCCAGAATCGCTTTTCTTAATGAACTAACGGGTGCGTTAGTTGAACAAGAATTACACATTAAAGACCAAAAACACTTGGGTACTCAAGTGTTTTTTATGCTAATTATATTGTTATTTAATCTGCTACTTAACTTGCCAATTCGTATGTTATTTACTTTGTTATTTGGCTTTTTCTCCACGTTATCTGAACTACTTACTAAAAAGCTAGGGTTCTGCCCAACAATTCCACGTTCCTATGAAGTTATGAATAAATTATGCATTAATGATTAAAAAGTAATAACAGATGGAAGTTATTTGGCATAAAATCCCTATCCCCCATCTTAAAATTATTTCAGAGTTGAATACAAAATATCAAAATTGAAATTTAATTGTAAAATTTACCTCTATCAAAGTGTAATTAACTGAATATTTATATTATTTTTTATATTGGCACAACAATTGCATATAAGAATATATCTACCATTTTAAGGAGGCTCAAATATGCAAGAAAATCTGAATAAAAAAAATGGAGGTTCTGCGTCAGAACATTATGATAGTGATGCTGCACAACTGGCATCGCTTGGATATGAATCTGAATTTCGCCGCGACATGAGTCCGTGGGCAAACTTTTCGCTAGGGTTCACTTATCTTTCACCTGTAGTAGGTGTGTACTCACTATTTGCATACGCACTTGCGCAAGGTGGCCCACCTATGATTTGGAGTTTTTTCATCGTTGGACTCGGACAATTACTAGTCGCACTTGTCTTCAGTGAGATTGTTGCGCAATACCCTGTTGCAGGAGGAGTTTATCCTTGGGCACGAAGACTATGGGGGCGCAAGTGGGCGTGGATGACTGGCTGGGTTTACTTAATGGCCTTGCTTGTGACGATTGCCAGTGTCGCGTACGGAGCTGGACCTTATCTAGCACAAGTTTTGGGTTTTGAAGTATCGGTGGACTCTGCGATTCTTTGTGCAGTAGTCCTTCTTGCACTATCGACTATCATCAATTTTCTTGGCACAAAGGTTCTCGCGGCTGCAGCAGTTATTGGTTTTGCTGCTGAACTTATCGGTGCGCTTGTAGTTGGATTTTGGTTGCTTATCACACAAAGGGTGCACGGTCTTGATGTGCTCTTTGATTCTTTTGGTGCTCAAGGTAGTCATAGCTACATGTATGCATTTGCAGCAGCTGGATTAATTGGAATTTTTCAATATTATGGGTTCGAAGCCTGTGGTGATGTTGCTGAAGAAGTACCGAATCCAGGTGTTCTTATCCCAAAGGCAATGCGTCGGACCATTTACATTGGCGGTGCTGCAGCAACTTTTGTTTGCCTTGCTTTAGTACTATCAGTTGCTGATATCCCAGCAGTTATCGCTGGTAAGGACGTAACGCCTGTTGATACCTTACTAAACGATGCATTTGGTGCTGTTGGCGCGAAGATTGTACTGGGTATTGTGTTGATTTCTTTCCTTTCATGTGTAATGAGTTTACAAGCGGCAGCAAGCAGACTTGCCTATTCGTATGGCCGTGATGACATGATTGTAGGAAGCCGATTGTTAAAGAAATTTTCGGCTGCTCGTCACATTCCACCTTATGCGCTGCTTCTTGCCGCAATTGTCCCTGCCCTCATTGTGCTTGGATCAAAAGTGTCTACAGATGCGCTCACAAAGGTAATCAGTTTTGCGGCATTTGGCATTTATCTTGGATTCCAAATGGTTGTCTTTGCTGCACTTCGAGCTAGACTAAAAGGATGGAAGCCAAGTGGTAAGTATCAATTGGGCAAGTGGGGACTGCCCGTCAATATTGGTGCGCTTGTCTACGGAATCATCGCAATGATCAACATGTGTTGGCCAAGAACGCCAGATGCACCTTGGTATGATAACTATATCGTGCTCGTTTCAGGAGTCATAGTTGTAGGTATTGGTTTACTGTATATGATGATTCATCGTAGCTACGGACATAGCAATGTGCCGTATAATGTTGCGATACCGAAAAAATATATCTCTCATAAAAACAAGCGCAATGACATGTCAATGTAGGTTTGTTGCTAACTCATATTAGCCACTCTAAAGGGTTTTCCTTCTTCACTTTTTTTATTCGTAAAAATCTCTTAAACTTTGATTACCAGAAATTATATTTTCACTCGTTTTTTTTTTCACGCATCCCGTAAACTAGACTGGACACTCACATATTAAAACAGAAGGGTTCGAGATCTTTTAAAGATTCTCGAACCCTTCTGCTTATGTTCAATTATTCTATCAACGCAGACTTACATTTTACTAATTTTTTATTCATCCCCATCCGTCCTTCCATTGGCGAAAGTTAATGGACGTAATCGGTTTTTCTTTTCCAGTCATTTCACTATACATATAATCGATTCCTTTGATCATTGCGTAGAAGGTTACAACAGGGATTATCAATGCAGTCGTAAAAGGTATCATTCCTTATCCCTCCATTTATCCAATTCTTCATCATTCACGTTAATGGCATAACTTCTGCCTTCCTTCTTCAAATACCCTTCATTTACTAATTCCACCATCATGGCATGAACCTTATTATTCCCTAAACCTATCAATCTTGCTAACTCATTTACTCGGAGCTCACCAGTGTTTGCGATCCAGCGTTTCAGCTGGTCAATTGGTTCTTCTTCTTTGACCTCTTGAATTTCACCCTCCACAACAACCCCGTCAAACAGATGAATAAGGTTATCAAAGATATCCTCCTCCTCTTCCTTATTCAGTGTTAATACTGGGGCTTGGAATCGTTTAAACTCATTCTTACTGCCCTCAATCTTAGCGATACGGTCACAAAGTAACGGGTGCGTTAATTGAATAAGGAAAAGCAAAGACCACAAAAATTGTGGTCTTTTTTTTGCTCAAAAATCAACAATTTACTTTAACAGAGCCAAAATTTAAAATTGAAAATTTTACAATTACATTCTTTGAGTTGTTGTGGTAAATGAGGTCATTTTGAGGTCAGCATAAATAAAAAGGGATAGATTTCTATCCCTTTTGTTTCTACTTGTTTTAATGATCAACATCTTATTAAATACTATATAAAACCCCCTATAAAATAACATTTATATGGAATTACATATAACCGAAGCAGCCTTTTTTAAATTGTTCTAACTGGCAGGTTAGTGAAAGAGGAATTCGCTTTCAAAATTAGAATTTAAATTAATAACTAATGGGATAGGAAGGAGATTCTTATGATAATAAAGGGTTTTGGAGGAATCTTTTGGAGGACTAAAAATCTAGAGGATATAAAAAAATGGTACAGTAAAGTCCTAAAAATTGAAATTGAAAATTGGAATGGTACCATTATTACACCACAATCAGGCAATGAAACTATCTTTTCCTTCTTTTCTGAAAATGACCGCTATTTTCCAACAGAACAACAAGTGATGTTAAACTTTCAAGTTGAAAATTTGGATGACAGTATCAAACATATAGAAAAAATGGGTGTTCCCCTTGTTATGGAAAAGACGATTAATGAATTTGGAAAGTTTATTTGGATTGAAGATCCAGAGGGAAGACGTATAGAGCTTTGGGAGAAGTAATAGGATAATAATAAATTTTGTTGTTGAACTACCATGAAAATAAGATTCTTTAATAATGAAAAATGACAATACTTAAGAAGACCCTGCTCAATCGTTTAAAAAAAGAGGAGAGCGTTAATTAGTCTATGGATTAGGGTTGACTGGATTAAGGTCAGTATCAGTATGGACACTTCCCAACCATTTTCATTCTTTGTGGTGGATCGCCGATTTTTGCGATTCATGGATGGCTAACGGGTGCTTTACTTCTATAAGAGAGTTACTTTGGCAGCTCATTTTCTTATGGAACTAAAGGGGCAGCATTCCTGTTAGGAGGATGTTCGAAGTCTTGAAAGAAAAAGAGCCCTCTTGTATGATGCATGAGTGTCAACGACCATTGACTCAGCATCAAACAAGGAGGACTTCTCTATGCAGTTTAAATGGAATGAAAAAATTAATCAAGTTACTGAAAATACACTCGTTGTTGGTATGGATATTGCCAAGCGTGTTCATTACGCTTGTTTTGTTGATGAACGAGGGCGCGTGATAGAAAAAGCCTTCGCAGTACATCAATCAAAAGAGGGCTTTGAACACCTGTATGAAAAGATTCGTCAAACGATGAAGGAAGCTAAGAAAACAGAAGTAATTGTTGGAATTGAGCCAACAGGCCACTACTGGATGAACTTAGCTAATTTCTTAGATCATTACGGCATACCACTAGTCATGGTGAATCCAATGCATGTCAAACGATCGAAGGAACTGGACGATAATTTACCGACAAAGAACGATAAAAAAGATGCATTAGTCATCGCTCGTTTATTGAAAGATGGGCGTTTTAGCTATCCACGTTTATTAAAAGAAGTAGAAGCAGAACTTCGTATCGGATCTACTCTTCGTTCAAAGTTAACGGAAGATTTAGCGAGTATTAAAAACCGAATCATTCGTTGGCTTGATCGTTATTTTCCCGAGTTTACTCAAGTCTTTCCGGCTTTCGGAAAGATGGCTCTAGCTACATTGGAAATGACTCCGTTGCCACAGGATATCGATGGAAAAAGTGCTGAGGAGCTTGTCTTTCTTTACCGTAAGGTAAAGGGAATGAGAGCCCCACAGCTACCAAAAGCAAAGCTACTCATTGAAGCAGCGACGAACTCAATTGGACTGACAGAAGGGACACAGATGGCCCGACATGAAATTGCCACGCTCCTGCGTCAGTATCGTTTACTAGAAAACGAAATTGAATCTGTGAATAGTCAATTATCCGAAATGGCCCAAACAACTATGGAATATGAGCTGCTGGCTTCAGTTCCTGGATTAGGAGATGCAACCATTGTTGATTTGCTTTCAGAAGTCGGGAGCTTTTCACTTTATGAAAATCCACGCCAATTGATTAAACTAGCGGGATTAACATTACGTGAAAACTCATCTGGTCAACATAAGGGACAAAAACATATCTCCAAACGAGGAAGAAAGCGACTTAGATATATTCTTTTCAAAGTAATAGTACCACTCATTCGTCACAACGAGGGGTTTAAACAGCTTCATGAATATTACACAACACGCCAACAAAATCCCTTACGCGGAAAGCAATCGATGGTGGTACTCTGTGGTAAATTGTTGAAAGTATTGCATGGTATTTGTAAAAAGAAAGTCCATTTTAATGAGCGGAATATGATGAAGGATCTCTACTGCCTCTCAGAGGCAGCGTAAGCATTTCTAACTATCGATTTATAACAAGAAGGATGACACGGAGAAGCCAGCAACATTACTAAACTAAGACCAAGAGTCCCCGGGGCAGCTTAGCAGGCCTCTGCCTTATGAATAGACCGAACGAAGGAATGTAAGCGCAAATGACGCTAAGAGACATGGGAGGGTACGTCATCATAAGTTTCGCAGAGATCTATTGTGCACCACATAGTGGAGAAAATAGCTAATGATTTCCATTAGTTTTAGCGAAGCGTACGCTCAATTTAGTAATAAAAACCATAATTTCAATACTCTGTTTAAAAGTAGAATGAAAAAATAATTACCCTAATACACCGAGTGGTGCAAACCGTTGATACATCAATGTTTATAGAGGGAGGTTAGTTCATTAAGGAACATAAAAATGTTCAATCTTTTTTATAAAAGAATAATCCAATTAAATAGTATAAGGGCATGTTTTGATTAATCTTTTTCAAAACATGCCCTTTCTATTTATTCATTTATCAAGGTTGCTTGTATTAAAAAAATACCCCTCGTGTCGTTTTGAAATAAAGTTGCGACGTTTTAAAAAAATAAAGAAAAGACACCCTAAGGTGCTTTTTTTCCTCTCTAGAAGCCTCAACTCGAAAATAACGAACCGACAACCAAAGACAACGTTTGCTTGTAAACGGCATGTGCGGACTGAACATCACCAAAATGTCCGCACATGTAAAGGTGGATAACACCGTGGAGCGACGCCCAGAAGATACGGACGACGGTTTCCGTGTCATACGGACCGGTAATCAGTCCCTGCTCTTGTGCATTACCAATTACTGTCAATAATTGCCGCATAGCTGTTACGGTGCCGTGTATGCTCTCCTGGTCTGGTTTGAAATCCGCGAAGGCTCCTCCGAACATCAGCTTGTAATAACCGGAGTAACGCTGTCCGAATTGCCAGAAGGTTTCGCCTAAATTAAACAGCTGCTGCATCGGATCGTCAGAGCGCGGCGTTCCCTCGAATTCGTTGGCGAGAAGCTTGCAGCCGTCGAGATAAAGCTGCTGAGCCAGTCCATCTTTATTGACAAACAGGTTGTATATGATTTTGGTAGAGCAATTCATCTTCTGCGCAACTTTACGCACCGTCACAGCTTCAGGACCCTCATCGTACAAAATCGTTGCCGCAGCATCGACGACGAGCTTTCGAAGATTTTCAATATTTTTCAAGCGAGCCTCCTGATACGTTTCCAACTTTTTCGTATTTGCAGCGAAGGAATTATTTTGGTCTGTCATCGCTATCACCCTCAATTAATACATTTTTGATAAGAAACAATGTTTCCAGCTCTTAACAGGAATTTTAATATAATTGTAGGACCGTTGTCAATGTTGCGAGGGATGCCAAAAACCACCGATTCAAGAAACGATGTTGACTTTCTTAAAAAGCTTAGTTACAATGATTTCAATTAGAAACGGTGTTACCGGAACGCATCACAATTCTTGACTCTTATGAGAGTCAGGAATTATTTTTAAGAACAAAGTAACACTGTTTCCTAATTATAAAAAAGTAGATAGGAGAGTTGCACAATGAACATAAAAGGAAATTGGGCGCTTGTCACGGGAGCTTCATCCGGCATCGGAGAGCAATTCGCCCGACAATTGGCCAAAGAGGGTGGCGACCTTGTACTCGTAGCCAGATCGAAAAACAAGCTGGAGAACCTGGCATCGGAGCTTAGAAAGAAGCACGGCGTCAAGGTCGAGGTGATTCCTACCGATCTTGGCAAAGAGGGCGCGCCAGGCGAGTTATATCGGCAATGTCAACTTCTGAATTTAGAGATCGAACTGCTGGTCAACAACGCAGGCTTTGCCACGCACGGTTTGTTTGAACAAGTGTCAGGCGTGCGCCAGCATGAGGAAGTCATGCTCAATGTTGCCGCTGTTGTAGATATGACGCACTTGTTCTTGCCGGATATGTTGTGTAGAAACTCCGGGGCCGTTATCAATGTCGCATCGACCGCCGGATTTCAGCCCCTTCCCTATATGGCCGTATACGGAGCAACGAAAGCCTTCGTCTTGTCGTTTACCCAAGCCTTGTGGTGGGAAAACCGCAACAGTGGAGTCCAATTTTTCACGCTTTGTCCCGGAGCGACGGACACCGGCTTCTTCAACGTCGTAGGCGCGGAAGAAGCCGCCGTCGGTAAGAAAGACACACCGGAGCGAGTCGTGGAAGTTGCGCTTCGGGCATTGAAGGACGGGAAGCTGTATGTCGTTCCGGGTACACAGAATTATATAGGTACGCAGATCGGTCGATTCATGACGAGGAAACAGGGACTTCGTCTCGTTGGCGGCATGCTTCGTCCACGCGACGGCTCCGCCAACAATAAGAAGTCGGCCGGTCCGTCCGATCTTGCAGGATGGATGATCCAGGAGGCGCACTGATGGCTAATTCGGCAAATATTTCTGCTAATGCTGCTGTCCATCAACCCATCCGGGACCGAACACACGCTGGTGAAGCACAGGCTTGTTTCAGAGATCAGCCCGGCCGGGAAAGTCATGGAAAGCTGGAACATTCAATTCGAGAAGGCAGAATAAACTTTAGATACACTGAAATTGATTAAAATATTTTATAAAAATCAAACTGGATATTCTGGACAGGAATCTATTTTGATCAATCTTTTTTCAAAATAGATTCTTTTTATTTATCGTAAAATGTGGGTTTGCGAGATATTTTTGATTAAACTTTATTTAAAAGCTACACCTCGAAAGAGGGTGGAGTTTGATTGAATTACTAGTAGGATAAAGAGGTGGAAGTACATGGAGTAACCAATTGTACTAACGGGGCAGGTTAGTCGAATTATATGTTATGATGGAAAAAAATAGATTTTTTAGGGGGATTAAAATGGTTACATGCTATTTGAAATATGTTATTGACCCATATAAATTAAATGAGTTCGAGGAATATGGTAAGATGTGGATTCGATTAGTTAATAAATTAGGCGGTACACATCAGGGTTATTTCCTTCCACATGAGGGTGCTAATAATATTGCTTTTGCATTATTCACTTTCCCAAGTTTAGCAGCATATGAAGAGTACCGAGTAAAAATGGCATTGGATGCAGAATGTCAAGAAGCATATAAATTTGCAGAAGAGACTAAATGTATTTTAAGTTATGAGAGAAGCTTTATGCGTCCTATATTCGAATGAACATACATTAAAGTAAAAAAAAATCTATACATACCTTGTTAAGCTAACAGGTGCTTTACTTCAATAAGGGAGGTTGCTGCGGCAACCTTTTTTTTACGGAACTAACGGGGCAGGATAGCATTCCTGTAGTTCGTTATTTTTTAGCTTTGAAAAAAATAGGGCTCCTCAGTAAGATATGAGTAAGACACCACTCTAACTCAAAACTTTAGGAGGAACCCTAATATGAAGTTTAAAATGCAAGATAAACAAAATCAACTAATAGAAAGAATTTCCGATAAACACCTTGTTGTTGGAGTGGATATTGCCCAACAATTACATGTGGCTAGAGCAGTGAATTTCCGTGGAATTGTAGTTGGAGATCCACTTGCATTTGAAAATAATGAAGATGGATTTGCTAGTTTATTAAAATGGATGGATAAGCTTCAAAGATTAAATAAACTGGATGCAACCATCGTGGGAATGGAACCTACAGGCCATTACTGGATTAATCTTTCAAAATGGCTATTTAAACAAGGAATTGAGGTAGTAACAGTAAACCCTCACTTAGTAAAAAGGAATAAAGAAAACCGTGATAATACTCAGTCCAAAAGTGATAAGAAAGATGCCCTGGTCATCGCTGATATGGTGAAGAACGGTTACTACGCCTTTGTCAGGAACACTTCAGAATCATTTGAAATACTTAGGGTCCTTATGTCTAACCGTGATGTGGTAGTTAAACGACTCGTTAGCACTATTAATCAATTAAACCGTTGGGTGGATATTGTCTTTCCCGAACTCAGGCAAGTATTTAAAGACATTACTGGTAAAGGGGCTATTGCCACACTTCGTTTATTTCCATCTCCAATGGAACTGCGTTCCCTGAAACCTCATGATGTAGTTTCAGGATGAAATCAATAATGAAGAGGCAGCCTGGATTAAAGAAAGCTCAATTACTTCTTCAGTTAGCTAGGAAATCTGTCGGCACAAGACAAGCACTTGAAGCGTATAAATTTCATTTGGAACAATTATTAGAGGAGTATAACCTCGCAGTCTTACAACTCGAAAGAGTGGAACAAGAGGTTAAGGATGTA
>NZ_JAZHFU010000024.1:0-44447 GCF_036541465.1 Bacillus sp. CFBP9009
TAAAACTGCATTTGATTTTTCGTCTATCGTATATTTAGTCAAAAAAACTGCACCTCCAATTGTTAGATGTTGTCTAACAATTGGGGTGCAGTTCACTTGGCAGCTCTTTTTTTATGTAACAAAAGGGGGTCCAAAAAAAAGTTGATTGGAACTGGTGTGAGACTCCTGCGGGGAAAGCGTGTCAAGGGAGACATCAAAGGCGCCGAGGGCGGACCGCCCGCGGAAAGCGAGTTTCTTGAGAGGTAAATCAACGTTCAAATTGTACAAGCCTTTAAATAACTGTAGACTCGAAATTTTAGATGGGAAATTTAATTGGTGTATTTAATTGATAATAATCCCTATATGATCGATAAGATACCATTTTTTTATTCTCATAATACCCATCCAATTGCAAAATTTTGGATTTGTTGGTTTCTAAATAATAATGATACCCTTCTGTTTCTAAGCTATAGAAGGCATAGGAAATTCCAAGCATTTGTTTCTTGGTGACTTTTGTATCAGGGTGATGTTGTATAAAATCAGCCAATTGCTGTACAGATGTTGCTGGAATTTCTGCGATATCAAATAATGTTTCCTTAATATTAGTCTTTATTTTATTCAAAGTAGTTTTTGCTTTATGTTTGATTTTTTTGGAATGTCTTTTCAAAAATATCACTCCTACTCTATTTATAGTTAAAAGATTTATTATGTTATTTCCAATCAGCAAACGGAGTAAACGCAAATTTGAATCCTGGGAGAAATTCTACCAAAAGAGAAAAAATCTTGGTGAAAAGATTGACGGCAACGAATAATGTTTTTGGGGGAGGTTTAATACTCAGGTTAAGTGGTATATAAATGATAGCGGTTTATTCCCCTGTTGTGCCTTTATTAATGGTCGGGGTTCTTTACGAAGAAAGAGTATCGTTTCATGAATGATGTCGACAGGTAACACATATTCTACTTTTGATTATTACCAATTATTTCTGCATGAAAAAGGAGTGATATATCATGAGGCAAATGTGTATTTACTGTTTTAAATGGGCTGACATAGATATGATGACACCACTTTTTGAACAAGGTAGAGAGTTCGTCAATTATTATTGCGAGGATTGTGTTACTGCTGTTATGGATAATTTGTTTAAGCTCCCATACAAACATGGTCGTTCCTTTACCGATGTATGCGAACAATCAAGAACACACTAGCATCAAGCAATGCGTTTAATAAGTTAAGTGATTGCTCATAAAATGTATAGCTAAAATCATATTTTTTTCAATTACCGACTAGTTAGGTGAGCAATACTGCAACTTATAACGTATTGATCACCAGCCGATTCCTTTAAATATTGAAAGCGTCATTGGCAATAACTCCACTTATTGTAAAGGGCTTGTTGTTGTCATTATTTGCTATCGAAATGAATTAAGCTAAACTAAACAGCATAACTAGAGGCCATCTCAAACGAGAAGGGCTTTTTTTGTTCGCGTTTGTCCTCTTCTTAATCATATCGATTTAAAATTATCTAGTCGAACTCATGCGGAATAATGATATATAGTCCTTTTCTTATCCAGTAAGCAGGCGGTTTAAACCTAGTTATTTCAACCCACTAAAACAATATGATCATACCGAATATTATTAAGTAGTACTTATGAGACAGTATATCGGATTGAGGAAAAATTACATGATTTAATACTGCTAATTATTGAATTTGGATTAGATATTAACAATAAAAACAGATAAAGAAACTAAAGCATTTAAGGGGAAGATTAACCTGTTAAAGGAATTCAATGTTTGTTATACTCTTGACGCCGATGTTAAGTGGGAGAAAATAAAAAAAGAATTGAGCAGTAAAAAAGAGGATGTTTTACAAGAAGTCTTGAAAAGGCTGGAGCACTGTGAGTATTTTATCGTGAAAAGTGATAGTAAGCATCATATTATCAATACTTCATTAATACGGTATATACGCATTTTTGAAAATAAGTAATCTCACTACTGCTTTCTTGGAATATAAGTTATGGTTGTATTCTCCTAACAGTCTATCTGGGAGGGGATTTTTCTATGGCAAAAAAACCTTTTCATACATATACAGAGCGAGTAGGGTTGGTTAACACTTTGAAAGGAGTGTAAAGATGAATAAAGAATGGGATGATGGTTTTATTGAGGCATTAATGGTTTCTCTTCAAGACGAAAGAGTCATTGAAAAGATACAAGCAATAGCAGAATCTGGCTCGTATAGTCAATTGGGGGAGCATAAGGAGCTGCTGAAAGAAAAAGAAAATGAAATAGCAAAACTTCAACAAGAGCTTGCCTCGAAAAAAGCAGAAATTAGTGAGTACCAAATAATGATCCACCATCTAAATGAGAAAATGGAATCCTATTATAATGAATTGCAAAAGAGAAGAGCGGACTATCGGGAAGCGGAAGAACTTTACGAAGCTGTTCAACAATTATCCGAAACCACTAAAAGTTCGTTAAAAGGTATTTTCAAGGGCGGGTCGGTGCAGGAATTCATTGTTTGTGGCGTGCAATATGAAAACATTTCATCTTTGTGGGATTTTATCAAAAACGAGATTATGGAAGGACGGGAGCAGGAAAGAGAGACTTTGCTCGCCCTTTTTCTGTATTTCTTTCAAGAGTACAGTAAAACATACGATACCCCTTTATATAAAATACAGCAAGTGAAAATGAATGAGGTCTTCAGAGAGGACTTGTACATAAGGGCCCTCAATAGCAAAATATCCGGGAACATCTTGGACGTCCTGCTGCCGGGTTATATAAGCATTAATGGTAAAACCATTAAAAAATCCGTTGTGAGAATCTAGCAGGCGAAAAAGAGAATGATAGTAAAGGAGAAATACAATGACATCGATTATTATCCCAGAGATTGAAGAAGGCATTGAAAAAATCCTTCTTGTGCAATGGTATAAACAGCCAGGCGATTATATTACGGTGGGCGAAAGCTTAGCCAAATTCAGCTGTGAGGGCATCGAATTTGACCTCTTTTCAGAAAAAGAAGGTACCCTTAAAGAATTGAACGTAGCGGAGGACACTATAGTCAAGATTGGTGACCTGATATGTTATTTGGATTCTGGTGATGCAATTTCTGAAGAATTATTAAAAGAAGTTGAAAAACAAGAAACGATGGAAGATAAAGAGCCGATTGAGAACGTAACAAGCTTAGCTGAAAAAAATAACATAGACAGTTCCATATACTTAATGAATAAGAACGAAGAGCAGGTTCTATTCTCACCTGATTCCCAAACCGTTCCGGTCTCTGCCATTTCAATGACTTATAAAGAAGTGAGATCGTTAATCAGCCATTTATATCAGAGTGCAGAAGAAACCTTCTTCAAGGATGAAGCGAGCTTCTTTCAAGACATTAAAAAGATGCTCCGTTCCAGATGGGTTTACATGAATAATGGGAATATTATATATGATCACAACATCGCAGCGGTATTTCCTTATAGAAAATACTATGAATTAATGGAAGAGGATTTTGACTACAAAAAGCACCTGGACGTTTCCGGTTTTAATGGTGATGTCATGACACGGGAAGAGGCTGTGAAAAGTTTCAATACAACCGATCACCCTGTATATAAGAGAATACTAACTTTAGACGATTATTCCGCGAGTAAAAATCCTTCCATTTCAAGGATATTTGCCAATCAAACGGCTAACTCTTCTAAATCGATAGCGTTTAAATCCAACGGGTACGACATTCAAAGCTACGATGTAGTAAATCAAAAAAACAATTTGCTAGGAAAAGGGTTTTTCGTTCCCGTTTTCCGTTTAAATGGGGAAAATGCTTTTGAAATCAATGACCGAAAGGCTCTCCATCTCTGGCTGGAAAACCGGTTAGTTCCAAGCGGATTAAGCGCAGAACGCCAGAAGGAGTATGAATATTTGCTGGAATTGTATCAATTAAAGGAATTAGATCATGAAAGTTTTCTTAAAGAATTGCCATCGATCGCTATCGATTCCAACACGTTTTATGAGAAGCTTTTAAACTCTGAAAAAGTAAGAGCTGATATTGATACATATGATGAAAAGATGTTAACAGATCCAAACCGGGGACATTGGGATTTATGGCCTGTCACCTCTGATGAAAAACCTTTAACGATAAAACTGAACGAAGAAATAATGGCCAGAAACCCTAAAATGGATATTAGGGAGGACGGCATAGTTGGCATTGATTTTGGAACGAAAAGTACAGTGGTCGTTCATCAAGAAGAAAGTGATTTTACTCTTCCCATGCGTATTGGGGTTGGCTACCATAACACGGAAGTACAAGACTGGCATTATGAAAATCCAACCGTGATTGAATTTATTGATTTAGAACATTTCCTGGAGCTTTATCTAGAAAAAGAAGGAAGACCAGATACAAGGTGGCAGGATGTGACGGTTTCCCACAATGCTCTTAACAACTTGATGAATGGAAAGAGTGACCATTATTATTCCATATTGAATAATCTAAAGCAGTGGGCTGGAGAAAAGAATAACGAACTCCGATTAAAAGACAAGAGGGGATATGCCGTTGTACTGCGTTCCTTTTTGGACTTAACCGATCAGGAAATCAACCCAATCGAGTTATATGCCTACTACCTCGGTTTGTACATCAATAACCAGAATAATGGGATTTACCTCGATTACACCCTTTCTTTCCCGGTGACGTATGAAAAAGAGGTAAGGGAAAAAATTCTAAAATGTTTTGAACGTGGGTTAAAAAAGACGCTTCCTATGCCGATTCAGCAGGATGAAGAATTAATGAAAAAGTTTCGTGTCACTGCTGGGGCGAGTGAACCTGCTGCCTATGCCGTTTGTGCGTTACAGGAATACGGGTTTGAACCGGAAGAGGATGAAAAAACGTACTATGGTGTGTTTGATTTTGGTGGAGGAACGACAGATTTTGATTTTGGGATTTGGCGTGAAGCGGGCTTGAAAGAGAGCAGATATGATTATGTCATTGAGCATTTTGCAGCGGGCGGGGACCGGTATTTAGGCGGTGAGAACATGCTGGAGCTTTTGGCGTTCCAAGTGTTTAAAAACAACCAAAGAACAATGCGTGAGCTAAACATTCCTTTTACCCTCCCAGCGGAATGTGTGAAATTTCCCGGAAGTGAAACGCTGATTAATGAGTCACAAGAATCCTATTTAAATACGAAACAATTGGTAGAAAAATTAAGGCCGCTTTGGGAAAGGCATGAACGGTATGAAGAACAGTTTGGAAAAGGCATGATCCGGGCAGACTTGTTTGACAAAGCCGGCCACGCAAAACTCAATGTGGAACTTTTGATCGATCAAGATGAAATGGAACAACTGATTGAGGAAAGAATTGAAAAAGGCATTAAAAATTTCTTTGAGTCATTAAGGCGCGCTTTTGCCCGGTCAGAACACAGTAAAATTAATAAAGTGAATATACTGCTTGCGGGTAATTCAAGTAAATCCCCAGTCGTTATGGATCTATTTAATAAATGGATTGAAAGGGAAGTGCAGAACACTCAAAACTGGGGAGAAGTGTCTAGTGATCTTTTTGAGATTCTCCCGCCACTGGGGACAGAAGGCGCTTATTTAAAGCAAGAAGAGAGAAACAGAGTGGTTAACCGAGATACAATAACCGCTCCTACAGGAAAAACAGGCGTTGCCTTTGGACTTGTACAAAGCAGAAAAGGCGGAAGTATAAAAGTTATTGACCGCGATATGGTGAATGGTGAATCAAAGTTCAAGTATTTTCTTGGCATCGGGAGAAAAGGGAAATTAAAAACAGTGATTGATCAAGAAGAAGAGTATAACAAATGGCATCTTTTCATTGATGCGTCAGAAGAAGATTTTGAAATTTATTACACAAGCCTGCCGGAAGCTAGTACCAACCAGCTTGATATTAAACAGGCACAGAGGAAAAAGCTTCGAATTGACCATGTAGACGATTCAGCTTTTGTTTATATTCGAACCATAAGCCCGACTGTTATTGAATATGTTGTTGCAGACGAAGGCTCGATTTTAAATGGGGATTATTTATCTGAAATTACTAAAGTGGAATTAAGCTAATAAGATATGTTGAACGAAAAAATTTCGTAAACACACAACAGATCATTCATTTGTATGGGCTAATTGAATATATCAAGATTAAAGATGTTATGTTCATTTGAGTGGTATATAAATAGAAGATATCCTCGCTTGGTGCATCGGTTAAGGTTTTATGTAGGACCTTGAGTGACTTTAAAGTTAAAGACCTCCCACAGTATACTGTGGGAGGTCTTTTCATGCTCATCGTAATATGTATTCCCATGGACCCCGTTTTAATAGCCTTTATAATGTTTAAGAAATAGTATTCATTTCCAACATTTAATGCTGGAAGCTCTATTTTTTATCCTGAGGGTTCACTTCTTTGATCCTCCTGATGCTCCATAATCATTAATAGTTAATTTTACATCGTAGTTGATCTGAGTTTCACTAAATGTTTGGTCCCAATCGTTTTTGACTTTCTTCCATACTTTTGGGTGCTCAATTCTCAATCGATTTCCGAAGCCAGCAACGTCCACCTGGTATTCTTTTTGCATTTTTTTCAATACATTCCCCACCATGCGTTTCACTTCTTTTTCGGATGATTTTTCTGCTTTTTTGAGAAATTCATTTTTAAAAGAATCCCCTGAAACTACCCAGTTTTCAGACAGTCTACCCACTGATTCAATGTTTACATCAAAAGAGATGCTGTCTCCTTTAACTAGAGGTACGATACTGCTTTTCATGGACTCTATTTCATATACAATCTGCTGACCGGTTTCTTTATCAAAGCTTTTCACTACACCGCCTTTCCCCTTACCTGTTATCCATGTTACGCCCTCCAGTTCTTCCTCATTTAAAGTACCAGTCATTTTGTGTGTCTTTCCATCGATTACGGCAGCTCCCGCAAATTTGACTTGCCCATCCACTGATAGAACTTTTTGCATTAGAAAACTAGATCCTGATTTGATCTTGCTTTCTGCTTTAATATGCGACATGGGAGGTAAAATCCTCGTTGTTCGATATGCATTTTCTACAATGCCAGCCAGACGAAACGCTGGAATTTCTCCTGCTCTCTTTGTTTTCAGTGTCTTGCTTGCTCTTCCTTTACTTATGAGCAAAAGACAGCTTGGTCTAATCTCACTTTCTCGAAAGTTTTGATCAAGTAATTGTTCCAACCTATACAATTTTGCAAGATCTTCGCCGATAACAACCACTTTCATATGGTGAGCGGTTACCGGTTGTTCACTTCTCAATGATAATTCACGAACCATTTGATGGAAGGAATCTCCAGTTTCAGAAACGTTAATATAAGATTTTTGTTGTGGTCCTGATTGTTTCGTTGTTGAACTTGCTACTTGTGGAGTGATAAATTGATAGGTTGCAGTAATCAGGTCCTTTTTTGAATAACCATCCCCTTGTTCGTTTAACTTTTTCTCGATGGAGGACTGCTTGGCTTTATCGAATGCCAAACCTATACCTAGACTTTGCTCTTCAATTTCATGACTGCTCCAACATCCTGTAAGGGATAAGAACAAAAGAACGGAGAGGGAAATGAAGAGGGGGCGTATATTGTTATGTGATTGTTTCATATTTTCCTCCCTTTATTCTTGAGATAATAAGCAGGAGAAGCGGGAGAAAACCAAATAAAAACAATGCCATATGGCCGACGAAATCCCCTTGTTTAAATAGGTCATTCATATTTTTCGGAATCATGGCAATGATGTATAGAATCGGAAGCAAGCCATACATAAATGGGTGAATGCTCTTTTTCGTAAGTTGAGCCAGCCCTAAAGCAGCTGCAAAGTATGAGATGGTAAATGTAGCAAATATTTGCATGATCCAAACCCCGAGCAATAAAGATTCAAACCGTTCAAAGATTAAACCGGAGATTTCAAAACTCCGTATAAGATCCAGTGTCGGCCATGTTCTCAGGACCACTCCATCAACAGATAATGCCCCGATAACCATTACGACCGTTATCACATAAAAAATCAATGGAATGGAAACTCCAACAAGCAGGGCTTTTACTGCTTTTTTTGGCTGATTCATAAACGGAACAAGCAGTAACATGATTTCAGGCCCTGAAAAAGCGAGAGCCGTTGTTTTTACTCCTTTTAGTACAGGGATGACTCCGTCTCCTAATACAGGACGCAGATTATCGATCTCAAATATTTTGAAGCTCATAAAGGTAACAACCAAAAAAAGGATAACTGCCAAAGGTAATATAATCTCAAAAAGACGGGCGAGGGGGTTAACTCCGCCGATGATGAGATAAAGACTTACCCACATGAAAATCATAATAATTGCCCATGTAGGCGTACCTTCAAGAAGTAAATACCTTACTACCTCAGCCATTGCACGGAGCTGAAATCCGGAAGTCATAAGAAAATAAAGTATTATAACTAAACTAAGTAAACTCCCCAACCATTTTCCTACAATTTCATTGATGTATTGATAAACGGTTTTTTCGGGAAACTGTTGGCTTAATTTGACCATGATCACCCCCGCGATTATAGCGATAATCCCGCCTAAAATAACGCTTATCCATACATCTGGTGTATGCACCTTCTCGGTAGCTGATCTGGGTAGGGTGAGTAATCCTGTGCCGAGTACAAAGTTGATGACAATGACAGCTGTTTGAGGAGTTGTAATTTGGTCTTTCGGACTGAGAATCATTCTTTAACCACCCTTTCACCGATAGGTTATCCTTTGCGTATGGGATTTTTTGTATGCATCATCTTTGGACGGCGTTTCATCATCATAAGTGGCATGCGAACCATCAGGTCTTTCCACTCACTTAAGCGATAAGGAACGGCTGGACTCAAATAGGGCACACCAAAGCTTTTTAATTTAACTAAATGGCTGGCCATTAAAAGAAAAAAGAGAATGACCCCGTATAATCCAAATGTGGCAGCACATAGCATTGCGGGAAAACGAAGCATCCTTAATGTAATCCCGATACTATAGTGCGGAATGGAAAATGATGAAATAGCAGTTAAAGCTACTACAATCACCAAAACAGGGCTAACGATCCCTGCTTGTACAGCAGCTTCCCCAATGATTAAACCTCCGACAATTCCCATTGCGGGACCGATTGGCTTAGGTAATCGCAGTCCTGCTTCCCTCAAAATTTCGATGGCTATTTCCATGAATAATGCTTCGATAAGTGCTGGAAACGGAACCCCGGACCTGGTTCCAATAATGGAGATGGCCAGTTTGGTCGGAATCATCCCTGAATGAAATGAGATGAAAGCTATATACAAAGACGGTGTGAAAAGAGCCAGAATAGCTGCGAGGTAACGAAGCATACGGATGAATGTACCAGGAATCCACCTTTCATAATAATCTTCCGGTGATTGTAACATCATGCTTAATGTTACTGGAACGATCAAAGCGAAGGGCGTCCCGTCTAATAAGATGGCCACTCGACCTTCCATTAAAGCAGCGATCACGCGATCCGGACGCTCTGTATTCTGTACCTGCGGAAAAGGACTAAGGTAATTATCTTCGATAAGTTGCTCTACATAACCTGATTCAGGAACATTATCAATATCGATTTTCTTAATTCGGCTTTCCACCTCTTGAACTAATTCGGGATCAACAATATCTTTTATGTAAGCGACAACTAAGTCTTTTTTTGAACGCTTTCCTACTTGGAATTTTACTAACGATAAATTCTCAATTTCACCACTACCCCTTAACAAAGATGTATTATCACTCAATGATTCAGTGAAACCGACCCGTGGGCCTCTGACTAATGCCTCTGATACCGGTTCTTCGATCGTCCTTGTTTTAAGTTTTGTAGTTCCAAGGATCAGCGCATCCAATGATCCATCAATTAAAAGAGCAGTAGAACCTGTTAGTACTTTAGATGCTAATTCTTTAATGGATCGAACTGCTTCTATTTCACTAATGGATAACACTTCGTTTTTTATAAATTCTTTTGAAATGCTTCCTTTGAGGTAGGGAAGGTTCTGTTTATATTCTGCTGAAAAATCAACCATCAATGATGGCATAATATGCTTATCAATGAGATCTTTGTCCGATATTCCATCCACAAAAATGATGATTGACCGTATACTGGTTCGCCCTAGATTAAATTCCCGAAAATGCACATCCCAATTATGGCCAATTTCTTGCTTAACACATTCAAGATTAAAATTAAGATTATCTGTAAACTGATGTGTTGGATCTTGGGAGGTATATGCTTCTTGTTTGTCTTTTTCGTTACCTTTTCCTTTTTTACCAATCTTTGATATCCACTCTTTCATCATCATCACTCATCCTTTGAGGTGCGAAGCAAATTAAACAATTTGCTGATTAGATACGGAATAACAAACACAATGAAAGCTTGTATAAAAACCTGCCATTCTGGAAGGTAGGAAACAATCGTTTTCCACATTTTCATCACCCTATACTTGTCTCAAATAGCAGCTGGAATTCCTTTATTTCTCAAATAGTATTAATATCTTCTGTGTTTCTTATGCAATGAAGTTAAAAAACCATTAGCCGTATTAGCCATCAATTTATACTTCGTATTAGCTAAACGGGAAAGCTGATTTAGAATATAGTAGAGGAAAAATCGATGTCTGGGACTTATACGAATAATTATAGTGAGCTTTAATAAACATTGGTTTTTCCTCTTTGAACTGGGGATGACTTATGCTCATGATTTGAAATATAATTTTAAAAATATCAATATCAAATTGAAATGAAGCTCGAAATAACATATACTGAAAATTGAGAATTATTTGTAAATATTATCCGCTTTTGGAAATTGTGCACTTTTATAAACTTAAATATGAAAAGAGACGGAATGAATGAGATTATTATTATCTTTCGGTAAAGTTGTTCTTTATTTTCTAAAGTGATTTCAAAGGGGTGGAAAATGATGAATATATGGACAAGCTGCACAATTAGTTCAATTCTGGCACTTTCCTTACTAGCACCATCCGTGTCTGTTGCTAATGAAAATTCAAATCATGAAGCCGCTGTGAGTAAGGAGACTGCCAGCCAGTATCCAATATTAAAGAAAGCAAAAAAACCAGAAGAAGCGGGCTTTTCGTCTGAAAAGCTGGAAAAAGTGGATCAGCTTATTGAAATGGAAGTGGCAGCCGGTTTCCCTGGTGCAGCCCTGATTGTCATAAAGGACGGAAAGATCGTTAAAAATGAAAGCTACGGGTACAAACAGAAGTTTAATGAACATACACCTCTTAAGAAGTTTCAGAAAATGGAAAATGACACGTTATTTGACCTTGCTTCAAACACGAAGATGTATGCAACCAATTTTGCCATTCAGAAATTAGTCAGCGAAGGCAAGCTGAATATCCAGGCAAGAGTCCAGCAATACATTCCTGAATTCAAAGACACGGAGGAGGATGTGATCAAAGGAAAGGATAATCTGAGGATCATAGATGTTCTTCATCATACAGCAGGGTTTAGACCCGATCCGCAATACCATAATCCAAAGGTTTCGGAAGAACTTTATTCCCAGGAGCGGGACAAGACCATCGAGTTCATTTCCAAAACACCGCTCACATATGAACCTGGAACACAGAATGTATACAGTGATGTCGATTATATGCTGCTTGGTGCCATTGTTGAAGAAATAACGGGTCAGCAGCTTGATGCCTATGTTGAAAATGAATTGTACAAGCCGCTTGGTTTGAAAAATACAAAGTTCAATCCTCTTCAAAAGGGCTTTAAGCCAAAGGATTTTGCCGCAACTGAATTGCTTGGCAACACCCGGGATGGCGTGATAGACTTCCCTAACATTCGCACATACACACTTCAAGGGGAAGTACATGATGAAAAAGCCTTTTATTCGATGGGAGGCGTTTCAGGGCATGCCGGTCTTTTCTCCAATACGGAAGATATGGCTGTCCTTCTGCAGGTGATGCTGAATGGCGGGGGATACGGTAAACATACTTTGTTTGATCAAGAAACCATCGATGAATTCGTCGCACCTTCCGAGATGAATCCTACATATGGGCTTGGGTGGAGACGAAATGGCGATGCAAGCATGGAGTGGATGTTCAGTCCTCATGCAAGCGACAGTGCCTACGGTCATACTGGATGGACTGGTACGGTCACGATCATTGATCCGGAAATGGATTTAGGGATTGTTTTACTTACAAATAAAAAACACTCTCCACTCGTTAACCCTGTAGCCAATTCCAACCAGTTTTTTGGCGACCTTTTCAAAACAGGAAGCTATGGAAGTGTTGTAACTGCTATTTATGAAGCATTGGAAACGAATGAATGAATGTATATTTCCCATAAAGTTTAAGGCCTCCTATTAATGGAACAAAAGTCCATTTTCCAGGACGTTTATGGGGATGGGCTTTTTTACAGTTTTCAAAGAATATTGATGAGAACTGTACGGGCATAAAGCGGCTTTCGGGAGTGATGAATCATCCCCTAAAAGAACTATTTTAAAAAATATATTGACCGAACAGCTTGTATCCGCTTACAATTATATTTAGTTATTAGTGTATTTAGAAAATTGTAAAAGAGGTACCTGCATGACAAAGGAATTCGACAGAAGAATCGGGCGCCATGCAATCATGTACGCGTTTGCGAACGAAGAAGAAGAAGTCATATTGACGAATGACCTTAAGCGGATGGATTGGCTTTATGGAAAAGGTAAAGTCGGTTCAATGGAGCTGCAGAAAATAGTTGCGGCCATTGAGACATCAGCGAAAAGACTTGGATTAGTCAATCCCGATATGTATCGTGAAATGCATGCGCTGTATCATGCGATCATCGAAGCACTCCAAGGAGTGACACGCGGCCAAGTTGAGCTTGGCGGTCTTTTGAGGACTGCGGGCCTTCGGTTTGCCATCGTTCGGGGCAGGCCGTTTAAAAACGGGGACGAAGGTGAATGGATTGCTGTAGCCGTGTATGGAACGATTGGAGCACCGGTTCGGGGATTTGAACATGAAGCCGTTGGCTTGGGAATTAACCACATTTAAATAATTAGAAGCCTATAGTTATTTAGTGAAATAGGGGGCTGTATTGAAAGACTGGATAAGTCTGTCAATACGGCCTCCTTTTGTTTGTTTAAAAAAAGAATAGGGGTGCATGAAATGATTATGTTAACGGGCCAAACTTTAACGATTGAAGAAGCGAAAAAAGTGTTGTATGGGGAGGCATTTGTCACGGCTTCTGCCGAGAGTGTCAAGAAAGTTGAAAAGAGCCGGGAAGCGGTTGAAAATATCGTGAAACAAAAGAAAGTCATCTATGGCATCACAACAGGTTTTGGAAAATTCAGCGATGTATTGATTGATGCAGAGGACGCAGAGCAGCTACAGTGGAATTTGATTCATTCCCATGCTTGCGGAGTCGGGGAGCCGTTTCCTGAGGTCGTTTCGAGAGCTATGGTCCTTCTCCGTGCCAATGCGCTATTAAAAGGGTTTTCCGGCGTGCGTCCTGTCGTCATTGAACGTTTGATCGATCTTTTGAATGCTCATATCCATCCGGTCATCCCTCAGCAAGGTTCTCTTGGAGCAAGCGGGGACTTGGCGCCGCTTTCCCATTTGGCGCTAGTATTGATGGGAGAAGGGGAAGTGTTTTATAAAGGAGAGCGAATGGAGGCCATCGTAGCTTTATCTAAAGAAGGCATTCTTCCTCTGACACTTAAAGCAAAAGAAGGTCTTGCATTAATTAACGGAACACAGGCCATGACTGGGATGGGCCTCGTCAATTACATTGAAGCCGAACAGCTGGCCCATCAAACTGAAGCGATCGCTTCACTGACGTTAGAAGGTTTACGCGGCATAGAAGATGCCTTTGATGCCGATGTTCATCTAGCACGAGGCTACCGCCAGCAAACAGACGTCGCGGAACGGATTCGTCGCATGATCAGCGGCAGCCAGCTCATCACCAAGCAAGGAGAACTGCGGGTACAGGATGCTTATTCGCTCCGCTGCATTCCGCAAGTGCATGGGGCATCATGGCAAACACTTGATTATGTAAAAGAAAAACTGGAAATCGAAATGAATGCTGCGACGGATAATCCGCTTATTTTTGACGATGGGGAAAAGGTTATTTCAGGGGGTAACTTCCATGGCCAGCCGATTGCATTTGCGATGGACTTCATGAAAATTGCTGTTGCCGAGCTTGCGAACATTTCAGAGCGCCGGATTGAGCGACTCGTCAATCCTCAGCTGAATGATTTACCGCCATTCTTAAGTCCGTCACCTGGCTTGCAGTCGGGAGCGATGATCATGCAATATTGTGCCGCTTCATTAGTTTCTGAGAATAAAACACTCGCACATCCTGCAAGTGTTGATTCCATTCCATCTTCAGCGAACCAGGAAGATCATGTAAGCATGGGAACTATTGGGTCCCGACACGCACATCAAATCATTCAGAACGTACGCCGCGTTTTGGCGATTGAGCTTATTTGTGCCTTACAGGCGGTGGAATACCGCGGAACAGAAAAGATGGCTCCGTTTACAAAAGAGTTTTATACGGAAGCAAGAAAGCTCATTCCAAGCATTACACAAGATCGTATCTTTTCTAAAGATATTGAAGCAACGGCAAGCTGGTTACATCAAATCGATTGGAATTCATTTATTCATAGAAGTTTACCTACAACATAATATAGTGCGGAATACCCGAATGAACGTTAGGCTTATAGCCCTTTGACCTGGGTTTTAAGCCTAACATCGTTATGTAAATGCTACATAGATCCCAGAAATCCAAAAAGGTCTCAGCATTAGAGAAAATGACCTTGAAATAGTAATAAATGCAGGAAATGACAATTGATGGAATGATCGGCTTTACCTATTCGTGCTAGATTAAAAATGCATTTTTGGAGGGGAATCTAATTTGGAAAATCGGCAATTGCAACCACCTGTCGTAAATGAAAAAAACCAGCCGTCAAATACTTTACAAAGGAAGCTGAAAGCGCGCCACCTTACGATGATCTCGCTAGGCGGTGCAATTGGTACAGGGCTGTTTCTCGGAAGCGGGCCGGCCATTCACTCTGCAGGACCTGGTGGTGCTTTGGTCGCTTACGCCGTAATAGGTATAATGGTTTATTTTATTATGACAAGCCTCGGGGAACTGGCATCATTTATGCCAGTCAGCGGAGCTTTCAGTACCTATGCTACGCGTTTCATCGACCCGGCATTAGGGTTTGCGCTTGGTTGGAACTATTGGTTCACTTGGGCGATGACACTTGCCGCGGAACTATCTGCCGCAACGATGGTAATGAAGTTTTGGTTTCCTGACAGCTCGTCTTTTTTATGGAGTTCTTTGTTTTTAGTTTTGATATTCTTATTGAATTACGTATCCGTTAAAGGGTATGGCGAAGGGGAATATTGGTTTTCCCTCATTAAGGTGGCAACCATCATCATTTTTATCGTTGTCGGAATATTGATGATATTCGGGATTATGAACGGAGAGGCGATTGGTTTTAAAAACTTCACAGTTGGTGACGCGCCGTTTGCCGGTGGTTTTTTGGCTACATTGGGGATTTTCATTGCTGCTGGATTTTCTTTTCAAGGTACAGAAATAGTAGGTGTTGCAGCCGGTGAAAGCGAAGACCCGGCAAAAAATGTACCTCGTGCAGTTCGCAGCATTTTCTGGAGGATCTTCCTCTTTTACATCCTGGCCATACTTGTTATTGGACTGATCGTTCCTTATACGAATGGCAGTCTGCAAGGACACACGATCATGGTTAGCCCATTTACGATGGTGTTTGAAAAAGTGGGACTGGCATTCGCTGCTTCCGTGATGAATGCCATCATTTTGACAGCCGTATTATCCGCTGGAAATTCGAGTCTTTACGTGACGAGCCGAATGTTGTACTCAATGGCAAAAGAAGGGCTGGCACCGCGTATTTTTGGGAAGCTTAACAAGCGCGGCGTTCCCATTTGGGGACTGGTAATCACTTCACTTGTAGGGATGCTGGCCTTTTTTGCTTCCGTTTTCGGTGATGGAGTTATTTATATTTGGCTAATGAATGCGGTTGGAGTCACTGGATTTATATTTTGGCTGGGTATAGCGGCGAGCCATTACCGGTTTAGAAAAGCTTATATTGCTCAAGGGTATTCACTGGACGATCTTCCCTATAAGTCAAAATGGTTTCCTTTCGGACCGATATTTTCCTTTGCTCTTTGTTTTTTCGTTTTAGCTGCGCAAAACTATCAGGCCTTTATCGGCGATGAAATTAACTGGGCCAGTGTGTTCGCTGCCTATCTTGGCATCCCATTCTTTCTGGTAATGTGGCTTGGATATAAGTTCATTAAGAAAACAAAAGTAGTTCCGCTAAAAGATTGCAAAATTGATTTTGATGAACATAGGAATGCCAATTAATATGTATCGATAGACCTTGAAATGAAATAGTTGTTTCAAGGTTTTTTTCTGTATATGTGACACATTTCCATGGATGTCTGCATAAAACATAACCTATAAAAAAATGTATAGATTGCCCGTTATTTTTGACTGAAAATCGCTTTTTCCGTTTTATGGATCATTTTGAAATTAAAAAAAACTGAAAAAAATTTATGGCGGATGATGGGCGTTTATGATTATGGGAAGCCAAAGTGTTGGTACATCAAGGTTTTTAGAGTCTTTCGGAACCTTTAGAATCGGTGGCGTAAATGGGCTTTTTAGGCAAGAATTCCGTTCCACATCATTTGAACTTATATTCATTCTTTGTTAAGGTAATTAAGTACTTTAGGGATACAGGTTCATTCCGTGTGCTGGGACTGAACAAAACTCTAAAATAAAAAAACCATTATATTTCAGTTGGTATATGCTGTGCCTGTTAGTTTCCTCAGTTGTATTGCACCTCTTTTCCCTGCAAGCTCAAATTAGACACATTGGGAATCCCATAATCATATTTCTATGCGTTTTGGTGTTATACTGCACTGCAAGTATCATTCCACCTGGTTAAGGAAATGAAGTACTTTAGAGGGTAGTCGTAAGTCCATCTGGACAAAACTCTAAGTGGAAATCGTTTATATTACAGTTGGTATATGTTGTGCCTGCTTGTTTCCTCAGTTGTGATTGCACCTCTTTTTCCCTATCTGAAATGCTCAATTAATCACACATAATATAATCCAAGTAAAGAATTACTTCTTGGGAATAATAAATATAGATTATTTTTCTATGCACGTTATGCCTCTGCCACTGAATAAGTGTCACTTCCGCTTTTTTTGAAGAAAAAGTATTGGGGTAGATTTTCGGTTATTTCAGGTACTTGTGCATTAATAATCATCACTCGCATAAAACGGGGGAATTCAGCAAAACTGAATATCATATGGGCAACTATTAGAATGAGGTGACTTGATGAAGCCGTATGTAGAAGTCAGAAATGTCTCGAAAATTTTTGGCAAATCTCCAAAAGCAGCAACAGACTTATTGAAGCAAGGCAAAACGAAAAAAGAAATCTTGAAAGAAACGGGACAAACGGTCGGAGTGAATAATGTTAATTTCGAGATTTATCCCGGCGAGATTTTTGTCATCATGGGCCTATCAGGAAGCGGGAAATCCACTTTGATCCGCATGTTCAATCGTTTAATCGATCCCACTTTGGGTGAAATCTTAATTGATGATGAAGATATCGTGAAGATGAACGCGGCCCGGTTAAGGGAAGTCAGACAAAAGAAAATAAGCATGGTCTTTCAGAACTTTGCTTTATTTCCGCATAAAACGATATTGGAAAACGCTGAATTCGGGCTCGAAATTCAAAAAGTGGATCCGGCAAAACGTCATGAAAATGCGATGAAGGCGCTTGAGGCCGTTGGATTGAAAGGCTACGAAAATCAGATGCCATCACAGCTTAGCGGCGGTATGCAGCAAAGGGTTGGGTTAGCCCGGGCACTCGCCAGTGATACGGATATCCTACTGATGGATGAAGCCTTCAGTGCCCTTGATCCATTGATTCGTAAGGATATGCAGGATGAACTGATTCAAATCCAAGATCAGTACAAAAAAACGATCATTTTCATTACCCATGATCTTGATGAAGCATTAAGAATCGGGGATAGAATTGCCCTTATGAAAGATGGAAGTGTAATTCAATTGGGTACCCCTGAACAAATCATGATGAATCCAGCCAATGAATTCGTCGAGAAGTTTGTGGAAGATGTTGATCTATCAAAAGTATTGACAGCGTCTCATGTGATGATACGCCCAGAGAAGATTGCGGTGGACAGAGGCCCGAGGGTTGCCTTGGAAATCATGCGCAAACAAGGGTATTCCAGCATTTTCGTTGTGGATAGGAAGCAGAAGTTATTGGGGGCCGTGACTGCTGAACAGGCACGTCAGGCAATGAGTAATAACCAATCGATCTCTGAAGTGATGACAACCGATATCCCAACTGTAAAAGAGGATGAATTACTTGGAAACCTCATGGATGTGATGGCGACTTCAAGCTTGCCAATCTCAGTCATCGATGATCAGAACAGAATTAAAGGAATTCTTCTTCGCGGTGCCGTTATCGGTGCTTTGGCCGGAAATAAAGATTCCTTGAATGAAATGGAGAGTGAATAATTCAATGAATATTCCGAAAATCCCACTAGGAGCTTGGGTCGATTCTTTAGTGGATTGGATAACTATTGTATTTGCTGGATTATTTACACTTATTACGAATGTGATCGAGGGACTACTGGATATTCTGGTCGATGTAATGAGTGCTGGACCTTCCATCGTGTTAATCATAGTCCTGACCCTTCTGGTTACCTATACAAGCAGATGGCCATTGGGATTATTTACATTAATCAGCTTACTATTGATTGATAATCTTGGTTATTGGGAATCAAGCATCCAAACACTGGCAATCGTTATCTTGTCAGGAGTCTTAACAATAGTGATCGGGATACCGATCGGAATATGGTGTGCCCAAAATAACACGGTACGTAAGATCGTTACCCCGATCTTGGATTTCATGCAAACGATGCCTGCCTTTGTTTATTTGATTCCTTCGATTTTATTCTTTGGAATAGGGGTAGTGCCTGGAATCATCGCGTCATTCATTTTCGCGATTGCACCGACAATCCGAATGACCAATCTTGGGATTCAGGAAGTGCCTAATGATTTGATAGAAGCATCTGATGCTTTTGGTTCAACCAGCAGCCAAAAGTTATTCAAGGTACAAATACCATTGGCTACTCCTACGATTATGGCAGGAGTTAACCAAAGCATCATGCTGGCACTATCCATGGTAGTTACAGCTTCATTGGTTGGAGCACCCGGACTTGGGGCGGATGTCTACAGGGCTGTCAGCCAAATTAATGTGGGGCAAGGATTTGAAGCAGGATTATCCATCGTAATCATTGCAATCATACTCGATCGTATCACGCAAAACCTACGTAAGCCAGCTTACGAGCATATCATTAGCAGAAAAATCATTTTTACAATATTGGCTTTACTTGTTGTGGTTACTGCACTATTCAGTACTTTTACAAAAGATACGGCTGTGAACGGGGATAAAAATAGTTTTGCTGCCAAAACCGATTATGAAATCATCGGAATTGAACCTGGAGCAGGGTTGATGAAGTTGACTAATACGGCTATAGATGATTATAAGCTGGATGATTGGAAGTTGGTTGAAGGGTCTTCGGCGGCAATGGTTGCTGAATTGAAAAAAGCGATTGATAAAAAAGAACCGATCGTCGTTACAGGATGGTCACCGCATTGGATGTTCTCGAAATATGACTTGAAATATCTCGAAGATCCGAATGAATCCTTTGGCGGGGCTGAAAATATTAATTCGATTGCTAGAAAAGGCCTTGAACAGGATGCCCCTGGCGCTTATAAAATCCTTGATCAATTCTTCTGGGATACTAAAGATATGGAAAATGTAATGGTCCAAGTTGCTGAAGGGATGTCTCCTTCAGAAGCAGCAGAAAAATGGATAAAGGAAAATCAGGACAAAGTATCCAAATGGACCAAAGGTGCACAATCAGGAAATGGTGAAAAAATCAAACTGGTTTATGTTGCCTGGGACACTGAAATTGCCAGCACAAATGTGATTGGCAAGGTTCTGGAGCAGAATGGTTATGATGTAACATTAAGTCAAGTTGAAGTGGGACCAATGTTTGCCGGCGTTGCAAACGGAAGTGCGGACGCCATGGTGGCCGCATGGCTCCCGGGAACACATCTTGAATACTATAATAAGTACAAAGCTGAAATGGTTGACCTTGGACCAAACTTAAAAGGAACAAAGAATGGTCTGGTAGTACCTGATTACGTCGATATTGATTCGATTGAAGACTTAAAATAAGAAAAAAGAGGGAATTTCAGAAATGGAATTCCCTCTTTTTTTAGTTTATATGGGCCGCTGGGTCAATGGATGGAAACGAATTTATTCCTCAATTCCTCTTCCGTTACTTCGATCTTTCCTTTCAAATCTTCAGCCAGTAGTACATAACTTTTCACGCCAATGAATTCTGAATGTGATATTAAAAAGAATTTTGTTCCTTTTTTATACGCAGAAGGATCATCTTCAATCAATTTAAACATTTTCATCCTTTTTCCACCTTGGATATCATATTCGTAACGCATGTATTCATAACTACCTAGACGTAATTGCATCGAACAAGTTGAAAAGGAATTAGGTCACTACTAAGATACAACTTCTTCTTTTCACTTTTTATATCATTGATATTTATGGGCGGTCAACTATTTTTACTGGTAGATACAAGAACCAGCTGGCATTGTCATTTGTTTGCAAATTATGATTATTCCTAACTTTCTGTGGAACTGCCTATCGTTGAATGTTAAAATTCAGTTGGAAAACAGTGATTCTTTATACATAAGAAAGAGAAAAGAGAGGCAATGAATTTTTTAAAAGGCTCTCAATAAGTGTTTTGGAAGGTGTGGAAATATTGAAACCAATCATATTTGATGTAGATACTGGGATTGATGATGCCATGGCGATGGCATATGCTTTAAATTCCCCTGAATTGGAAGTGCTCGGATTTACCACTTGCTTTGGAAACGTGCCCGTTGTTGAATCGACCCGCAATACGCTTGCCGTTTTGGAGAAATTAAATAGGCGCATTCCGGTTTTTGAAGGTGCTGACCAAACTTTGGTGCGCGGAAGGAAGAAGAGGTATCCCAAGCATGTACATGGGGAAGACGGGTTAGGAAATACCCTTCGGTTTGAACCATCCATCAAAGCATCACAAGGAAATGCAGTAGATTTCATTATCGATCAAGTGCAAAGCCGACCGCATGAAATCACGATAATTGCAGTTGGACCGCTGACTAACATCGCATTGGCGATTAAAAAAGCCCCAATGACCATGTCCTTAGTAAAAGAGGTCGTTATTATGGGCGGTGCCGTAAACGTACCAGGAAATGTAACCCCTTATGCTGAAGCGAACATAATATCAGATCCTGAAGCAGCTGATCAGGTATTTGCTTCAGGACTGCCAATCACCCTAGTGGGGCTTGATGTGACGCTGCAAACATATCTTCTGAAATCGAAGCTTGATGATTGGCGTGCCACTGGTAAGGAAAGCGCCGAATTTTTAGCGGAAATGACCGATTATTATATGAAAGCATATGAAAACTCCCATCCAGGTTTGGGCGGTTGCGCCCTTCATGACCCGCTTGCAGTCGGGGTTGCGATTGATTCAAGTTTTGTGAGTGCAGAATGGATGAACGTCAAGGTGGTGACCGAGGGTGAAGAAACAGGCAGGACAATCGGTCAAAAGGATGGCGAACCAAGAATCCGCGTCTGTACGAATGTGGAAAGTGCTCGGTTTGTGAAACATTTCTTGGAACGGGTTATTTGACATTGAATCATGTATTAATTATAAAGGCTGTCTCTTTTCCCAGAACCTTTGGGAAGAGATGGCCTGTTTCTGTTGAATAAATAGATCGGAGTCAGACCGAATTATTATAGTGGCATTCAAACTTTAATCAAACGTTTGATTAAAAAGAAAGTCTAAAGTTACTATTATTATGATGAAA
Organism: Bacillus sp. CFBP9009; assembly: GCF_036541465.1. NCBI lineage: Bacteria > Bacillati > Bacillota > Bacilli > Caryophanales > Bacillaceae > Bacillus > Bacillus sp. CFBP9009. Next base: position 21,917 of record NZ_JAZHFU010000024.1, read on the forward strand.
ACCATATTATTGGGTTATGGCTCGGGAATATTGGGTATAAAGAACTTTTTTTACCATAAAAAAGTAAAATGTTTTAAATTACTTAAAAAATGGGTTTGAAAATATGGAAAAACAGGTACATAGACTTTCAAAATGCCATATTTAGGGTTTTGTGCATAATCATAATTTACCATTTTTCGACTTTGCGGTTATTTATATGGCAGAAAATGTATGGTTCTATTAAAATGTACTATATAAGATAAAAGGAGGAGTTTTTTTCTATGTCACAAATTCGCGTAACACCTTCAGAACTGAAAGATGTAGCCAGACAATATGATAATGAGAGCCAACAAGTAACTGATATGATTGGTCGTTTAGATAGAATGAGAGATCATTTAACTGGTATTTGGGAAGGTTCTTCCAGTGAGGCTTTCGTAGGCCAGTACGAAGAATTAAAGCCTTCATTCATGGATATGGCTCGCTTGTTGAATGAAGTTTCTCAACAATTGAATAAATCAGCTCAAATCCTTGAAGACACAGATAATCAGATTGCTAGTCAAATTCGCGGATAATCATTAGGTCAATGAGATAAAGATATTTCTAGGAAAAAGCGCCGCGACTCTTTATGAAGATCGTGGTGTTTTTTTGCTTTAAAGAGGTGATTTCCATATATATTCAACTAACGATCGATTTAAACAGGTATACAGGGGAAGTGTTTGATTTGCAAGTGTCGAATTACCGCTCCATCAAAAAGGTTGTAGAAATTATATGGCAGGTAAAGGATATTGCCAGTGCACCTAAAGAAGGCTATTGGGTGCGGGTCCAGAATAAAGAGTTCGTATGTTCAGGTTATGAAACCCTGCTTGATAGCGGAATTACGACGGGGGACCGCCTAGAGATCCTCTAATGGATCAAGTGTGGACTCTTTATAGGAAAAAAGTCTAAAGCCCTTTAGCAGGGGTAAAGGAGTTACATAAAATGGATGAGAAAAAATCCTCATATCTGGAGAAAAAAACAGAAGCTGCAATGATGAAGGATGATAATGGGCATTTGTTCGTTTTCCAACGGGCAAAATTATCGATGCAAGACCCACTGGAATTACAGCTTATTCATGAAGCGGATGATGCTCTCCAGAAACATATAGAAGTGACAGAGGACGAGGTGCAGATCAGAGTAAATCCACCAGCCTCTTTTTTTGTTTTTTCCAAAGCTAAAGATAAAAATCCATTGAGTAGATGGTTATCGTCTTATCAAATCTTGAAGAAAATCAGGAATCATGAATTGAGTCGCCTGCAACTTGTCGTTTGTCCGGAAAATATCGTTTTTGATTCAAGCTTGGCTCCATATTTCCTGCATTATGGCGTAAAAGACAGTTTGCCTCCTTATGAGCATAATCAGGATGAGCTATTTAAAGAAACGAAGGCAACGATTTCAGCGCTTGTGGATGGGCAGTATACATTCGAAGAGTATCTGCTTTACCATAAAACCCTGAAACTATCGAGCGAATCACAAAGCATATTGGCAGCGGGGACTTGGGATGAACTTTCCACGGTCATTCAAAATCGGATAGAAGATTTAGAGAAGGAAGAAAAATCATTTGTGCATATCCCTGAAAAGAAATGGAAAACGGGCCGTTATACACTTTGGGGTACGGTGATCGTTCTAGTGCCGCTGCTGTTGTTTACGATCTACACACTATTCTTCTCCCAACCTAAGCAGGATGCATATGTAGAAAGCGGTGAAAGCTTTTTAAATCAAAAATACAGTGAAGTCATTGACCGGTTGGAGAACTACGATCCGAAAAATATGCCGTATGTCGTTCAATATGAACTGGCGAAGTCCTACGTCGCTTATGAACCGTTGGATGATGTCAGGAAGAAGAATGTAGAAAATGCAATCACTTTGCAGACTGATAGCCAGTATCTCTTATATTGGATTTATATAGGCAGGGGTATGAGTGAAGACGCGATCGATTTGGCGAGAATCATGGAGGATCGTGAATTGATTATGTATGGACTCGTAAATCTGAAAGAACAGATTAAGTTGGACGATAACCTTTCCGGGGAAGAAAAGGAAACGCAAATTAAAGAAGTCGATACGGAGCTATCCCAATATGAAAAGGAACTAAAGGAATTGAAAAAGCAATTGGAGGAGCAGCAAGATGAGAACCAGCCTTCAACAGAGCCGAATTTAGAGGACAAAGGCGAAACGGAAGCAAAGCCTGCTGTAAAAGAAGAAGCGGAAAACGAACCTGCTTCTGGTGAGAAAGAGGAAAGTAAGGATTCCTCCAATAAATCATCTGAAGAAAAAGAGAAAAGCAAAGAGTGAGCAATGGGCCTTTTGCGGAGGTGAGATTTAATGAGTTTATTATGGATTTATTCTAAGGGAAACTACCAATCCTATACGATCAAGGATAATCATAACGGTCCAATTACGATTGGGTCATCAAAGCAGGATACGATCACTATATATTCCATTCCCTTTGAACATGGTCCTATCAAGCTGAATAAACCTGAAGGACTTGATGGATATGAGGTGTTTAGAGAGGACATGAAGCTTGGCGATCTAAAGCCATTCCAGAGCTTCACCTTTCATGAAGGAGAAGAAAAGGTCGAGATTTTTTATACGGCTGGGGAATTGGAAGAAAGCCTCTATTATATAGGCAACTTGAAAGAAATCACTTTATCGGCCAAGGCGGGAGCGAATATCCGTAAAGAAGGACCCGTTTCCGGCAATGGGGTTTCCTTTGTGCTTCATAAAGGGCAGTGGCTACTCATGCCAAAGGAAAATAGCCGGATATTTCTGAATGGTGAAAGAGTAACGAAAGCTGTTCCCATTCAAAATGGTGATCTGATTTGCTGGCCGAATATGGTGCTGAGGTTGATTGAAGGCGACTTATTGATGATTCATAGTGCCGAGAGCTATGAAACATCTTTAGCTAAAATGAAGAAGCCAATCTCTGAAATGAAAAAAAACTATCCACAATTTCGCCGGACACCAAGGATGATCTACGAATTGCCGGATGAGAAAGTGACGATATCTTTTCCGAGCCAAGAATCGGAAGATAATAATAGAGGGTTATGGCTGATCCTTATGCCGCCTTTAATGATGCTAATCGTCATGGGGGTAATCACGGTCATTCAGCCTCGGGGCATTTTCATCATCATATCGATTGTTATGTTCACAACGACTTTAGTTACCTCGACGGTACAATACTTTAAAGACAAAAAGAAGCAAAAACTCAGAGAAGAAAAACGTCAACGTGTATATACAAGGTATTTAGAGCAGAAGAGGGAAGAACTGCAAGAGCTGTCTGAAAAACAAAAGAATGTGCTGTTCTATCATTACCCTTCCTTTGAAAGGATGAAGCTGCTGACTGACAGTATTAGCGACCGTATATGGGAGCGAACTTTGGAAAGTGAAGATGCTCTGCACTTTAAAATCGGAACGGCGACCATACCATCAAGTTATCAGGTGTCGGTAAATAGCAGTGATATGTCCAATCGGGATATAGATGATTTACTTGAGCAGTCGCAGGAACTTGTGGATGTATACAAAAACCTGGATGATCTTCCGTTATCGATCGATTTATCAAGCGGATCGATGGGCCTGGTCGGAAAGGAATCGATTGTTAAACGGGAGCTGCAGCAACTGATTGGGCAACTGGCCTTTTTTCATAGTTATCATGATGTTCGCTTTGTGGCCATTTTTCCGGAAAAGGATTACCAGGAATGGGAATGGATGAAATGGCTCCCTCATTTTCAATTGCCGCATGCCTATGCAAAAGGCTTTATATATAATGAGCAGTCACGTGACCAGCTGCTGACCTCGATTTATCAGCTATTGAGAGAAAGAGATTTGGATGAGAACAAAGGGAAAGTGAGATTCACTCCCCACTTTGTCTTTATTGTCACGGATCGTAATTTAATTGCGGAGCATGTCATATTGGAATATTTAGAAGGTAAAACAGACGATTTAGGCATCTCGACGATTTTTGCAGCGGATGCAAAAGAGAGTTTGACGGAAAATGTCCATACGCTAGTGAAGTATATCAATGATTTTGAGGGTGAGATTCTCATCCAGCAAACGAAGGCCGTTCATACTCCATTTACACTTGATGCACATTCAAAAGAAGGGAATGAGCGTTTTGCACGTACGCTGCGTTCACTTGATCATCAAAAAGGCATGAACAATTCCATACCAGAAACGGTATCATTTTTGGAATTATTGAAAGCTCGTGAAGTGGAAGATCTGCCTATCAGGCAAAACTGGCGGACCAATCAGTCTTCCAAATCCTTGGCTGTTCCCATTGGATTGAAAGGGAAAACAGATAGGGTTGAATTGAATTTGCATGAAAAGGCGCATGGCCCCCATGGTTTGGTTGCTGGAACGACAGGATCGGGAAAAAGTGAATTACTGCAAACCTACATCCTTTCATTAGCCGTTCATTATCATCCGCATGAAGTTGCCTTTTTGCTCATTGATTATAAAGGCGGGGGAATGGCACAGCCATTCAGGCAGATTCCGCATCTGCTGGGAGTCATTACGAATATTGAGGGGAGCAAGAATTTCAGTGCCAGGGCACTAGCCTCCATCAATAGCGAATTGAAGAAACGCCAGCGCATGTTTGATCGATACGAAGTCAATCATATCAACGATTACACGGATTTATACAAAGAAGGCAAAGCGGATGAACCGTTACCGCATTTATTTTTGATATCAGATGAGTTTGCGGAACTTAAAAACGAAGAACCCGATTTCATCCGCGAATTAGTGAGTACGGCGCGAATTGGACGGAGCTTGGGAGTTCATTTAATTCTTGCTACACAAAAGCCGGGCGGTGTTATTGATAACCAGATTTGGAGCAATGCCCGCTTTAAAATTTCCTTGAAAGTGCAAGATGCCAATGATAGTAAGGAAATTCTTAAAAATAGCGATGCGGCAAATATTACTGTCACCGGACGGGGATATTTGCAGGTAGGAAATAACGAGGTTTATGAATTGTTCCAGTCTGCGTGGAGCGGTGCACCATATTTAGAGGATACGGTTGGATCTGAGGATGAAGTGGCACTTGTCACAGACCTTGGTCTTGTTCAAATCTCAAATGTAACGGAACAAACCACTAATAAGAGGAAAGAAAAGATTAGTGAAATTGAAGCCGTGGCAGATCAAATTGTGGCGACACAGGAAGAAATGGAGATTAAGAAGTTGGCAAGCCCATGGCTGCCTCCTCTTTCAGATCGCTTATCGAGAAATGCTGAAAGAAGCCTGACGAGGAATCAAATCCACCTGGGAATGAAGGATGAGCCCGAATTGCAGAGCCAGACAAATTATGTCTATAAATGGATTGAAGATGGGAATGTTGGGGTTTTTGGTTCTTCCGGGTACGGCAAGTCAACCACCGTATTGACACTTCTCTTTAGTTTTGCAGATCAATTCAGTCCTGAAGAATTGCATTATTATATTTTCGATTTCGGGAATAGCGCTTTACTGCCAATGCGCCAGCTGCCTCATACTGGGGAATACTTTAGGTTCGATGAGCTAAGGAAAATCGAAAAATTCATGTTATTCATGAAGGCGGAAATGGAAAGGCGTAAGCAGCTTTTTTCAGAAAAGGAGCTTAGTAACATAAAGCTTTATAATGCATTAGTGGAAGATAAATTGCCGATTATTTATATCGTGGTCGACAATTTTGACTTAGTGAAGGATGAGATGCAGGACCAGGAAGCGCAATTCGTTCAGTTTGCACGTGATGGACAATCACTTGGAATATTCATGATTTTAACGGCAACGAGAATCAATGCGATTCGCCAGCCGTTAATGAATAGTCTTAAGACGAAGGTCGTCCATTACTTAATGGACAGTTCGGAACAATATTCGGTTTTGGGAAGAACCCCTTATGAAAATGAACCTGTTCCGGGAAGGGCGTTAGTGAAGAAGGACCAAACCTATCTCACGCAGGTTTATCTTCCGGCCGATGGAGCGGATGATATAGCCGTTTTGGAAGAAATGAAACAGGCCGTGGCAGATCATAAGGTTAAATATAAGGAAATGGCCAAACCGCCGGCGATTCGGATGTTACCGGCACGTCTTGATTCCAGCAGCTTCAAGAGTTACTGCTCACAAGCCATTAAGAAAGATTCCATTCCAATCGGACTTTCAGAGGAAAGCGTTACACCTGTTTTCTTGGAGTTGAATTCCAATCCATTCCTGCTTGTTGTAGGGCAGTCACGTAAAGGGAAAACGAATGTCCTTAAAGTGCTCTTGGAATCATTGCTTACACAGACAATTGGGGAAATTGGTTTGTTTGACGGAGTTGATCGCGGCCTATCTTCTTATGCCTTAGAGGAGAAGGTGCGCTATGTGGAAACAAAAGATCAGATAACCGAATGGCTCGATCATATCACTGGAATATTTGAAGAACGTGAACGAAGTTATCTAGCGGCATTGGAAATGAAACCGATGAAGCAACTGGAATTCCCAAGGATCATGTTTATCATAGATAGCATTTCAAGGATCCAACAAACGATCGACGGCAGGATTCAGGATAGGATCAGCGGTTTGATGAAACAATACAGCCATCTCGGGTTTAGTCTGATTGTCGCTGGAAATGCCAACGACTTCACCAAGGGATATGATTCGTTGACAACCGAACTGAAACAAGTCAGACAGGCTGTTTTACTTCTTAAAAAATCGGACCAAAGCTTGTATACCCTCTCTTATTCAAGAAAAGAAGAAGAAATACAGCCGGGTTACGGATACTTTGTGCTGAATGGCCAGGAGAGTAAAATCCAAATTCCACTAAGTGAAGAAAGAAGGAGAGTGCAAGAGAGTGTCTGAAAAAATAAAACCGATGCTGTTAATCGGTAAAATACTGGTGATTTTAGCGCTGCCAATCTTGTTTTTTTCTTATATTGGCCAAAATCCAATGAAAAAGACAGAAACGGCTTCTCGTGAAATCGCCATTGTAAATGAAGATAATGGCACTGAATTTAACAATAATCCCATTTATATGGGCTCAGAGCTTGTTACTACATTGGACAAGGATTCTGAATATGAGTGGTTTGTGGTGAATAGGAGTACGGCGGAAAGTGGACTTGCAAATGAAAAGTATGATGCAGTCATATATTTTCCATCCGATTTTTCAGAGAATATTTATACATTCGATGATGAACAGCCTATCAAGGCAGGGATAAAGTACAAGGTACAACCTAGCTTGAATGCAGAGAACATGGAAAAGGTACAAAAGGAATTAGAGAAGACAAAGAGCAAAATGAATAAGCATATTTCAACACAGTATTGGAGCTATGTTTCCCAATCAGTTGAGGATATCCGTAAGAAGTTCGATAATGTCCTTACTAAAGAAATCGCTTTTCAAAACACGATGTATGAGTTTTATACTCCAAGCTCGGAAAGCCTTGCCGGCGAAATCAAGCAGCATAAGGACATGCTTGAAGGAGTCTTTGCCGAGACGAAGGATGCTGGCAAAACAAGTAATGAAACAATGGATGAAATAGGGAACACGAAGACTCAAATGGCTTCCTTTGTGAAAGATGTTGTTTCTTTTGAGGAATATCAAAAAGCTCAAAGTATCCTTTTTGAGAAGGCCTCTGCCCAAAATCAGCAGCTTGTCAATGAGAGTGTACAATCATATGACAAGGTGCTGAATGAGGGGAACCAAACAATACCTGAGATTCAGCAAGGGATGAATACGAAATACAGTCTTAATGATCAAGGCATTAGTGAGAATGTTGGAATCATGCAGCAGAAGCTCGATTCAAGCAGTAATGAATTGGAACAATTTTCAACAAGCATGAAGGATAAACAAGTAGAACAAATTACAAAAATCACTCAAGATCAACAAAGCTCGATTGAGCAATTGAAACAATCGGAAGAGGCGGGTCTTGATAACCTTCAGTCTACCTTGCTTGCGCAAAGAGGGAATCTTGCAAGCAGCTCTGGTGATGGGGAGGTTATTGGTGAAGGAACGACGCCTATAGAAGATATTGAAACGGAAACGGGGAAAGGTGAATCGGTTGCCGCACCTGAAAAGAAGGATCCGATTGATGAACTGTCACTGCAGGTACTGCTGGATCAAATCACTGGGATTAACACGGCACTTGAAAGTTTGGTGCCGGCAGAAGGAAGTGAAGGAGCTGCTGAACAAATCAACATCCTTACTGCGGAACTCCAAGCGGAAATCAATAATCTCAGCGGAACGGTAAACGGCAGAACGGGAAATTATAATCAAGTGATCACGGAGTTTAATACACTGGTAGATTCATATAATGAACTGCTGGCGCAGTTTACGCAATTACAAGCTGATTATAATGAACTCGGCACGAATTACAAGGATTTAGGTGACCAATGGAAAAAGTCACAGGAAGATATTCAAAAATTACAGGACATCCAAAGCATGACAATCGAAGAGGCCATCGCAGAAATCAAGACTCTCGAACAATCACTTCTTGAAAAGGTGGGGGGAGAAAGGCGAGCGGTGCTGGTGAAGGCCTTTGAAAATCCTATCACGAATCGGGATTCAACTACCCTCCTTGCCTATTACGGTTCACTCTCATCTTATGGTGAATTGGCTGAAAGAGTCACGGAAGCAAATGTAGATAAGGTATTTGCAGCCAATATAAAAGAATTGGAAAACTTGAAAAATGGGGTTTCCGGAAACGTAGATGAAGAAGCGAAACTCGTTAAAGCCAGTTTAGCAGGAGTCAATGAGAACTTCGGGATGTTCTCAGATTCCATTATGGGTTATATGAAAGAATATGATGCTAACGTTGAAACGGGACAGAAAGCTACTTTAGCTGAATTAGCGGCAATTACCGGTAAGGCTCAAGAAGTGTCTGCCAATTTGTCGGATGATATGGAAGTTCCTGAGATGGAGGCCGAACCGCCAGTTAACCTTGATGGAGAAATGTTTGTATCACTTCAAGACAATACGGCAACAACTGTCGGCTTCATTTCCGAGCTTGTCAATTCTGTAGCGGAAAGACAGGACACGGTCACGAAGGATACAGCAGACCTGCAAGCGAAAGTGGGGTCAGTGCAGGAAAGGGCCGATCAACTTAATGATAATTGGTCCCAAAATGTAGACTCAACCGAAAAAATCAAGACGGACGTATATAGCGTCTTGAACAACACTCTAGTCGATGATCAGGAGAACGGGTATGTGTACGAATATTTAGCGAATCCCGTACAAATCAGCGGGGAAGTCCTTCATCAGGAAAAGGTTAATATCCCGCCGATCGTCATGTTGGTGATCATACTCATTTCTGGGGTATTGATCGGTTTCTTCCTGCATCATTATGAAACCATTCCAATGATGGTCCATGCGGCCTTGTTTACCTTATTGAATCTGATTGTAGGTTTAATCATCAGCATGTATGGTTTGAAGATCTATCCACTGGGAGATATGCAGGAGATTAAATGGACTGTTTTCACCGTCCTGCTTTTATTCTTCTGTTCAGCGTTTACCCGACTTGCCTTCTCGATTGGGCCGTTTGTCGGTGCTATCCTGGTGATTGGTTTGATCAGTTTCTTTACCATTCCATTATTGGATTTAATCATGCCTAATTTCAATGTAGACCACCCAGTTGCGGATGTATATATGTCCATTCAATTCGGTAATCAGTCGGCATTCATTCCGGCTAGTATCATCTTGATTGTGCTGACGCTTATTGCAACGATCATTCCATATATAGTGAAGCGTCTTACAGAAAGAAGAGCAATGGCCCATGAAGTGGAATAAATACGTAATACCTGTCTTGCTCATCCTGTTTTTTAGCCATGCACCTCATGGCGAGGCGGAAGATGAACCCATGGTGGAGCCCAATGAATATCAAGAAAACGATATTGATATTCAAACGGAGTATTTCCATGAAGAAGGATTGTTGGAACAGAAGCGGAAACTGCCTGAAGAACAAAAGGACCTCACTTTTGAAAGAGGGAAATATGATGTCATTGACTCGGTGGAGGACTCATTGTTTCTGTCTCCGGTAACGGGGAATCAAAATAATACCATCGCTTCAAAAGCAGATCAGCTTGGATTATTCTCGGAGGTCGGCGTTCGAACGAAAAGCGAAGAAGAAACAGAGCCTCCCCTTAATTTTGACCTGACGATATTGCTCGGCATCGTTTTGGCACTTTTGGTCGTTTGTTTGTTTTTTGTCCTTATCCCGAAAATGGGGAAACTGAATGGAGAGGTTAAACGAAAATGAAAAAAGCCCGATTCCTGGAAAAAGTCAGGAATCGGGCTTTTTGCTACATATCCATAACGGTTTTAATAAGCCCTAAAAGAAGGGCGACTGCGAAGATCAAAATGAAGAATTTTTTATACATGATCAGTACCTCTTATATCTTATGAGTGGATTGCATTCATTTTAGCATAAACAGAAAAAGAATATACAGATCAGAGGGGCGTGACTTGCCCTAAAGACCGGAGAGGGAAATTATGAAAAGGTGGATAATTTATTGGAGTTTGCCTGCCGTTTTTTTATGGCTTGTACAATTTGGACGTTGATCTCCGCTCCAGGCACTCGCTTTCCGCGGGCGGTCCGGGAGCCTCCTCGGCTTGCTCCTGCGGGTCCCTCAGGAGTCTCGTACCTTCCTCTTGTTATAACATATAGATATGGCTCATCCTATCGGTTATTTGAACAAGTCAGGATAAACAGTCTTTTGCGAGTTCAACAGCTTTCCCGATCCTTGGTCCAGGGCGTGACATGACATTTTCATTAAACAAATGGACGTCATCGTTGGTTCATATTCACTTAGCAACAGTTTAACATACCTTTTAGAACAAATTCGTTTATGGTTTACCGATTATCTAGTAAACTTACAATGTAAGGTTTAATTGGAGCTTAATGTAAAATGCGTGATATAGAGAAGGTATGAAATAGTGATAATGTGAATCCCGGGAGGTAGAGAATGATTTATAAGCAGGTCAATCAAAAACTGGAAATGGTTCTGGGGAATATCGAAAAGGTGATTATCGGAAAACGGGATATAGCGGAACTAAGCATCGTGGCACTCCTTTCCGGCGGACATGTCTTATTGGAGGATGTTCCGGGCGTCGGAAAGACAGTCATGGTAAGGGCACTGGCAAAATCAATAGGTGCAAGCTTTAAGCGAATTCAATTTACACCTGATTTACTTCCTTCTGATGTTACTGGTGTTTCTATCTTCAATCCTAAGGAACAAGAATTCATTTTTAGGCCAGGTCCGATAATGGGACATATTATTTTAGCCGATGAAATTAACCGGACCTCGCCGAAAACTCAGTCTGCATTGCTTGAAGCAATGGAAGAGGCAAGTGTGACGATTGATGGTGTCACAAGAGGATTGGAGAAGCCGTTCTTCGTAATGGCGACGCAAAATCCGATCGAGTACGAGGGAACATATCCGCTTCCGGAGGCTCAATTGGATAGATTCCTATTAAAAATGAAAATGGGCTATCCCGGTGTGGAAGAAGAGATAGAGGTTCTTCATAGAGCTCAATACACGGCACCGCTTGAGGAGCTGGAATCCGTCATCACCTTGGATGAATTGATAGAATTACAGGCTGAGGTAAAAGCGGTGATAGTGGATGACACAATAAAACGATATATTGTTGAATTGGCGAATCAAACACGTTCGCATGAAGGGGTCTATTTAGGGGTGAGCCCGCGTGGATCGATAGCATTGATGAAGGCAGCCCAGGCTTACGCGCTGATCCAGGGCAGGGACTATGTCCTGCCGGACGATGTTCAATATTTAGTTCCATTCGTATTTTCCCACCGGCTTATTTTGAAACCTGAAGCGAATTATGATGGCTTCGATGCTGGAATGGTGATACATGAAATTGTCGCGACAACACAAGTGCCAGTGAAGCGGGCTGTGACCTAATGCGCAAATTCATCAACATTTTAAGAGGAAATATGAGTGTGATCGGGCTTTTATTACTCATGACCGTTTCCTTTTGCTATGCCATGTTTCAAGGCGGTTTTGTCAGTTGGTTCATTTTTTATTCATTTTTACCGTTTTCTGTGTACGCTTTGATTCTGCTGTTTTATCCGCTGCATGATTTTACCGTTGAGAGAAAGGTCAATAAAAGGGAATGCCAGGCCGGCGAATCTGTTGAGATAGCATTGACGTTTACCCGTAAAAATCGGCTGCCCCTATTATTCATGGTGGTAGAGGAGGAATTGCCTCAGAAGATGGAAGATAGGGGATTCCAAAGGAAAATAATTATCTTTCCGGGATTCAAGCGTACCTTCAGCATGTCATATACCTTGGAAAACTTGCAGCGCGGAGAGCATTCGTTTCAATCGATCCGCTTTTGGATTGGGGATTTTTTCGGGCTAGTCGAAAAGGAAGCGATATATAGTTCACCTTTGAAAATAACTGTTTTTCCTCGTTATCATGAGCTTGCCTACAGTGATCTTGATCGAGTGTTCAATCAGGGTGCAGTGGTTTCGGCAAAGAAAACACAACGGGAACATTCAGTTGTCTCCGGGGTAAGGGAATATCAGCCAGGCGATCAGTTGTCATGGATTAACTGGAAGGCGACGGCTAGAACGAGTGAAATCATGACGAAGGAATTCGAAGTGCAGAAAAACCGGGATGTATTCATCATGCTTGATGAAAGGCCGTCGGATTTATTCGAAGAAACCATTGAAATGGCCGCTTCCATTGCACACGACCTGTTAAAGAAAGGCATGGAAATTGGGTATGTGAGCAGGAGATCGAGGTTAATCATACCGGCAGCAGCGGGCAATAACCAGAAACGAAAGATTTTTTACCGACTTGTTAAAGAAGAGCCGAGAGTGGCAAACGATTTGTACGAAAATGTCAGGAAGGGAATTCTTCCGGCAAATGCTGCTGTGATATTCATCGTTTCAGACTTAACCTTAGAAAAGGTGGACATATTGAGTGCTTTACGGCCTAATCAGGGATTAATGTTATGTGTGAAGAAACATGCGGATCTTACTGATGAGGAAAGGCTGTCAAGCTCTGCAGCTGTTTCGAGGGGGATAAAGGTTAGCTTTTTTGAACATGGACAACTAAAGTCTGACAGATCAGAGGTGATGGCGAAATGAATGTCACCACCGCAAAGTTGGAAAGCTTCATGCACGTCCTCATGTATGTATTTGGTCTGTTGTTGATTACTGAATGGTTGAGGCCTGTCGATAAGCTCACAGATACAGGTAATATCATCATTTTTATCGTATTTTTGCTCTATTCCCTGCTACTGCATTATTTCCGCATACATTGGTCAATCCGGTTTATTCTCATTAGTGCTTATATAATGATTTCATTGCAGTTCCTCCATTCAAAAGGCGCTTTATTTCAATTATCATGGCTGAAAGAAGGATTCCTAGCGGATTTTACGGCCAATCTTGGTTTTATATATGATGGTAATTGGGAGCTGATCACAAATCCATTTCGAACGTTTCTATTTTTTGTCCTTCTGTGGCTTGTAACATATTTGATCCATTACTGGGTGATGGTAAGGCAAAGCATTTTTTTCTTTTTTATGTTAACGGTGATTTTTATATCTGTACTTGACACATTCACTCCCTATGTGGGGGATAAGGCAATGATTAGAATCATCATCATCGGGTTCTTGATGCTAGGTCTGCTGTCCCTGCTGCGACTTACGATACAGGAGCGGATCAAGTTTTCGATGGCTTCCATCAATAAGTGGATATTAATGCTGACCGGCATGATATTGGTGAGTGTCCTTGTCGGTTTCGCTGCCCCAAAGCTCTCTCCGCAGTGGCCGGACCCGGTGCCTTATATTACCTCTTATTCTGATAAAGCGGGGAAAGAAGACGGTGGTTCGAAGCGTAAAAGTGTCGGATATGATGAAGATGATTCGGATCTTGGCGGTTCGATAGAGCCGGATGGTTCCATCGTTTTTTATAATAATGCTCCTGCAGGACATTACTGGAAAGTCGAGAACAAGGATATTTATACCGGTAAAGGGTGGGTTTCCATACTGGAAACGGACTTTCACACTTTTTCCAACGGGCAGGATATGGCATCTTTAGATATTTACGACGTTCCTAAAGTGGTGAGGACAGAAGAAATGACGGCAAAAGTGTCCATGACGGAATCATATTCCCATATACTTCATCCGCAGTCAGGGTATTTAAAAAAGATTGAGGGCAAAAACGGGATGGATTTCAAATATTATGAGGGTATGGACAAAGTTATTTCTGAAAAGGATGATGGCGAACGACTGTCCATGAAAGAGTATGAGCTGGTCTATGATATGCCGAGTTTTGATATAGCTGAGTTAAGGAAGGTAACGGAACCTGACGATTCAATGGATTTATTAATGGAAAAGAACACGCAGCTTCCAGAGGGAATGCCAAATCGGATATATGAATTGGCATCCCGGCTTACAAGGAATGAAACGAATTGGTACGATAAAGCAAAAGCCATTGAGAATTATTTTGACGGGCATGAATTCATTTATTCTAAGGACGATATTCCGTATCCGGAGAGCAATCAAGATTATGTCGATCAATTTTTATTTGAGACACAGATAGGGTATTGCGATAATTTTTCAAGTGCAATGGTTGTTTTGCTAAGAGCCGCCAATATACCTGCAAGGTGGGTAAAGGGCTATACGGAAGGGGAAAAATCAATCCTTGATGGCGAATCCGTTTATAAGGTGACCAATAATAATGCACATTCCTGGGTCGAGGTTTATTTTTCAGGGATAGGCTGGGTTCCCTTCGAGCCGACAAAGGGTTTCAATGGGGAAGTTGAATTTTACGATTCGGAATTGAAACAGGAAGCGATCAAGAAGCCTGAAGAAACTCCAAATAATGAAGAGCAAACAAAGATAGAGAACAGGGAACGCCAGGATACACCCGATAGGGAAACTCAATCATCCGTGAAAACGGGTATCGGGAACATGGATGGGTTCTTAAAATGGACTGCCATCTCACTGTCAGGTGCATTGATTCTCGCTTCTATTGGTTATTTCTTCAGAAGGAAGTGGATTCCTCATCTGCAGATTCTTCGTTATAGAAAGAAAACCGGTGCTCATTTCTCGACAGCCTATTTAATTTTATTGAAACAATTAAAACGAGCTGGTTTAGTTCGTCCGGAGGGGCAAACCTTAAGGGAGTACGCCGCCTATGTGGATGCAGTGTATGATACGGATGAGATGAGTGAATTGACGGCTGGATACGAGTTAATGATATATCGTGGAGACGTGGAAGATGGCGAATGGAAACACTTTCAAAAGGGTTGGGAAAGCTTAATGAGAAAAACTAGCTCTTGACCAGGTTTTTATTATATTGATACAATAACAAAAACTAACTTAAACTAATATATCCTTCATATATCCTCGATAATATGGATCGAAAGTTTCTACCGAATCACCGTAAATGATTTGACTATGAAGGCGGATTTTAACAGGAAAGCTGAAAATCTGCCTTCGTCTATACTTTTTCTGTATTTTTGAGGGTGGATTTTTAGTTTTTCTTTTTTTATGATAATATTTTTTATAAGAAATTATCACTCGATTTTATGAGTGAATTACATTGATAGAGGTGACGTTTGTGCCGGGGAAAACAGAATTGCAAAAAAACCAGGAAATGATCGTAGTACTTGATTTCGGAAGCCAATATAATCAATTGATCACTCGTCGTATCCGCGAATTTGGTGTGTACAGTGAGCTTCATCCTCATACAATTACTGTAGAAGAAATCGAGAAAATGAACCCAACGGGAATCATTTTCTCAGGTGGTCCGAATAGTGTTTATGATGCAAATGCATTTGGTTGTGATGAACGCATATTCGAAATGGGCCTTCCGATTTTCGGTATTTGTTATGGCATGCAGCTTATGACTAAACATTTTGGCGGTAAGGTGGAACCAGCGAAAAACCGTGAATACGGAAAAGCGACACTTGCCATCCAAAATGAGTCTAAGTTATTCAGTGACCTGCCGAAAGAACAGATCGTCTGGATGAGCCATGGTGATCTAGTGGTGGAAACGCCTGAAGGTTTCCAAATTGATGGGACGAACCCGTCTTGCCCAATTTCGGCTATGAGTGACGAGTCACGTAAATTATATGCCGTGCAATTCCATCCTGAAGTCCGACATTCCGTATACGGTAATGACATTTTGAAAAATTTCGTATTCGGCGTTTGTGGCTGCAAAGGTGACTGGTCAATGGAGAACTTCATTGAAATCGAGATGGAGAAAATCCGCCAAACGGTCGGAGATAAAAAAGTGTTATGCGCTTTGAGCGGCGGAGTTGATTCATCCGTTGTTGCTGTATTGATCCATAAAGCGATTGGCGATCAGCTGACATGTATTTTCGTTGATCACGGATTACTTCGTAAAGGGGAAGCCGAAGGTGTAATGGAAACATTCCGTGAAGGCTTCAATATGAACGTAATCAAGGTTGATGCAAAAGAACGTTTCCTATCGAAGCTTGCTGGCGTTTCAGATCCGGAACAAAAACGGAAAATCATCGGTAACGAGTTCATCTACGTATTCGATGACGAAGCAACGAAGCTCGAAGGAATTGATTTCCTTGCACAGGGTACACTTTACACAGACATTATTGAAAGTGGTACGGCCACTGCACAAACAATTAAATCGCATCACAACGTTGGCGGTCTGCCGGAAGATATGCAATTTAAATTGATTGAGCCTTTGAACACCCTGTTCAAGGATGAAGTGCGTGCACTTGGAAGTGAAATGGGCATTCCAGATGAAATCGTTTGGCGTCAACCATTCCCGGGTCCAGGTTTAGGCATTCGTGTATTAGGTGAAATTTCAGATGAAAAACTTGAAATCGTTCGTGAATCTGACCATATCTTACGTGAGGAAATTAAAAAGAATGGTTTGGAACGCGAAATTTGGCAGTACTTTACGGTGCTTCCTAACATTCGAAGCGTAGGGGTAATGGGCGACGCGCGTACGTATGACTATACAATCGGGATCCGTGCAGTTACATCCATTGACGGAATGACTTCCGATTGGGCAAGAATCCCTTGGGATGTACTTGAAATCATCTCAACGAGAATCGTTAATGAAGTAAACCATGTAAACCGCGTAGTTTATGACATTACGTCTAAGCCACCTGCAACGATCGAGTGGGAATAGAAGATTAAAATCATCCAATCAGTGAAGGAAATATCCTTCACTGATTTTTTTGGTTAAAATAGTATTTGAATATGTAGATTACTTACATTTCACGTATGTTGGCGAAGATATAGCCATAATAAGTAAGGAATATATAGCGAAAAGCGAACATTGCCTAAAATTACATAAAAAATATTCGTTTGATATATTGACGATTATTTTAGTGACTGATACACTATACCTATAATAATAAAAAAACATAATTGTCGTATAATATTGGGGATATGGCCCAAAAGTTTCTACCAAGCTGCCGTGAACGGCTTGACTACGATGTGGAAGGATTGGCGTGGATAAACCGCCACTTCTTTACATGACCGCAGTCAAGCCCCGTTCGTAAGCGAATGGGGCATTTTCTGTTGGCACGATTTTATGATAGGGGAGACTCATAATGAAAAATTATTTTCGGTTTAACGAGCTGGGAACTAATTATCGCCGTGAAATACTTGGTGGACTGACTACGTTCCTTTCAATGGCATATATCCTGGTTGTTAACCCTGTGATGCTGACTTTACAAAGCATCGAGGACTATCCGGATGAATTGAGAATGGACTACGGAGCGGTTTTTGCAGCGACCGCCTTGGCAGCCGCAATCGGCTCGATATTGATGGGACTCATAGCCAGGTATCCAATCTCGCTTGCACCAGGGATGGGATTGAATGCTTTCTTTGCTTTTACCGTTGTGCTCGGTTTTGGAATTCCTTGGCAGACGGCTTTATCGGGAGTACTGATTTCAGGTATTATCTTCGTTTTGCTTTCCCTATCGGGGATACGTGAGAAAATCATTAATGCAATTCCAGTCGAATTGAAATACGCAGTTGGTGCCGGTATCGGTTTATTCATTACTTTTGTAGGGTTTCAGAATGCTGGGATCATCACGAATGATGACAGCGTTCTTGTCGGACTGGGCGACTTGACATCAGGAAACACTTTATTGGCTGTGTTTGGAATTGTCGTAACCGTCATTTTGATGACGAGAGGCGTCAAAAGCGGCGTGTTCATAGGGATGGTCATTACAGCCATTGCAGGAATGATTTTTGGACAAGTTCCGGTGCCGGAGAAAATAATCGGTGCCGTTCCTAGCATAGCGCCTACATTCGGGGTTGCGTTCGATGCCTTCGGAAATCCCGGTGATCTCTTCACTGGTCAAATGTTAATCGTGATACTGACCTTCTTGTTTGTGGCATTCTTTGATACAGCCGGTACGTTGGTGGCTGTCGCGCAACAAGCTGGTTTGATGAAGGATAATGTTCTTCCTAGAGTGGGAAAAGGATTACTTGCTGATTCATTATCCATCGTTTCAGGTGCAATTCTTGGTACATCCACCACGACATCTTATGTAGAGTCTACATCAGGTGTTGCTGCTGGTGCTCGAAGCGGTTTTGCGGCTGTGGTGACAGGATTGCTGTTTGTCCTATCCTTATTCTTCTTCCCGCTTCTATCAGTGGTAACATCTGCGGTGACTGCGCCGGCATTGGTTATAGTCGGAGTATTAATGGCATCATCACTTAAAAATATTGACTGGCAGAAGTTTGAAATTGCGGTTCCTGCCTTCTTTACGGTTATCATGATGCCTATGACATATTCGATTGCGACAGGTATAGCTTGCGGATTCATCTTCTATCCGATCACCATGTCGATGAAAGGGAGAGCTAAAGAGGTTCACCCAATCATGTGGGGCCTTGGAGTCGTTTTCCTACTATATTTCATTTTCTTGAAGTAATAATGCAATGCAATAAGTAAGGAGAGTCCTGATTTCGGGGCTCTTCTTTCATGTTGTAAGAGAAAGCTCATATCGTGTATAGTAAAAGGACTAAGTACTAAGTACTTTATCCTGTATGGGGCATAGGGATGACTTTGAGAAAAAAAGAGGGAGAAAAATGAATGGTTTTATCGTTGAAAAGGTTTTGAACAATAATGTGGTGATTGCCACGCATCCGTCGTATGGAGAAGTCGTTTCTATTGGAAAGGGCTTAGGCTTCAACCGAAAGAAAGGCGAAGAGTTAAGTCCGGAACTTGCGGAGAAAACGTTTGTCCTGAAAAATGTCAAGGAACAGGAAAGTTACAAAAAACTTTTGCCGCAGATCGATCAAAATCTTCAAGCTGCCATTATAGAATCCATTCATCTCATTAACGACCGAGTAACTGGAAAACTCAATGAACATATACATGTCGGTTTAACTGATCATTTATTGTTCGCCCTTCAGCGTGTTTCACAAGGAATGACTATCAAAAACCCATTCTTGAAAGAAACGATAACCCTTTATCCTTTTGAACATGATATTGCTGTTGATGTAGTAGAATTAATTCAAGATAAGACAGGCATAGGCCTGCCCCAAGGGGAAATCGGTTTTATTACACTTCATATTCATAGCGCAATATCAAATAAAGACTTATCGGAAGTCAACCAGCATTCGCAGTTAATCTATCAGCTTATCCAAGTTGTTGAAGAACAGCTAAACGTACAAATTAATAAGGATAGCATAGATTATTCACGTTTGGTCCGTCATTTAAGATTCATGATAGACAGGGTGTTGGCTGGGGAAAAAGTAGAGGAACCCGAAAAAATAGCAATGCTATTGAAAGAAGAATATCCTTTGTGTTACAATATCTCTTGGAAGCTAATAAAGATTATGCAGCAGAAATTAGGCAGTCCGGTTTGTGATGCGGAAGCTGTCTATCTAACGATGCATATCCAACGATTACAAAAGAAAATTAAATAAACATACATTAACTTACGTGTTACTGATTCGATCAGGCATAAGTGAGGAGAATGATTGTTATGAAAGAGGGTATTATATACCTGAATTTTCATTTCAATCCTATCTTTGCTTATGCCTTTTTTGTATTTGAATTCTGATGCGTGGGAAGATGAATACCATCGTTAAATGTAACCGTTTTATTAGCAGGGAAAAACAGTAAGAGGAGGAAAACCTATGTTTAAGAAGTTGTTTGGTGTTTTGCAAAAAATCGGAAAAGCTTTGATGCTTCCTGTAGCCATTTTACCAGCGGCCGGAATTTTGCTTGCGTTTGGTAATGCGTTGCAAAACGAGACTTTGTTGGATATCGCCCCGTTTCTCGCGAGTGGCGGAGTGGAAATGGTCGCATCGGTAATGGAGAATGCCGGGAATATTATTTTTGGGAATCTTCCCTTGTTGTTTGCTGTGGGGGTCGCAATTGGGTTAGCTGGCGGAGATGGTGTTGCCGGCTTGGCGGCGATTATCGGTTTCTTGATTATGAATGTAACGATGGGAACTGTTCTTGGCATTGACGCTGCCGACATTGCGAACAACAGTGCGGTGTATAGCAATGTTCTGGGAATCCCGACGTTGGGAACTGGTGTGTTCGGCGGTATTATTGTCGGTGTCATGGCTGCTGTTATGTATAATAAGTTTTATGAAATTGAACTGCCTTCTTATTTAGGATTTTTTGCAGGTAAACGTTTTGTACCAATTGCAACAGCCGCAAGCGCAGTTATTCTTGGATTGCTGATGATCTTGGTTTGGCCGACGATTCAATCGGGGTTAAATTCATTTTCCGAAAATATGTTGGGTGCTAACCTGACTCTGGGAGCTTTCGTGTTTGGGGTTGTAGAACGTGCGCTGATTCCTTTTGGGTTGCATCATATCTTCTATTCGCCATTCTGGTTCGAATTTGGCAGCTATATCCCTCAAGGCGGGGGAACGCCAGTCAGAGGAGACCAGGCTATCTTCATGGCACAAATTAAAGATGGCGTACAGAATTTAACGGCAGGTACCTTCATGACTGGTAAATATCCATTCATGATGTTCGGGTTACCAGCTGCGGCTTTGGCCATTTATCATGAAGCAAGACCGGAAAGAAAGAAAATAGTCGGTGGCTTGATGGCTTCTGCGGCACTTACATCTTTCCTGACTGGGATTACTGAGCCACTTGAATTTGCATTCTTATTTGTTGCACCGGTACTTTTCGGGATTCACTGTCTGTTTGCAGGTCTATCATTCATGACCATGCATTTACTGGACGTGAAAATCGGGATGACGTTCTCGGGTGGTTTGATCGATTACGTACTGTTTGGTTTAATTAATCCGCAAACCAATGCATGGATCGTTATTCCGGTTGGTTTGGTCTTTGCGGTTATCTATTACTTCGGATTCCGATTTGCGATAAGGACGTTTAACCTTAAAACTCCTGGCCGTGAAGTGGAAGAGAATGAAGAAGAGGGCGGATCTGAAAGTACAGCTGGAAGTCTTCCTGGGGATATCTTGGATGCTATGGGCGGAAAAGAAAATATTGCTCACTTGGATGCTTGTATTACCCGTCTTCGTGTATCGGTCAATGACATCGGTAACGTTGATAAAAATAGACTGAAGAAACTTGGTGCCGCTGGAGTTCTCGAAGTGGGCAATAACCTCCAGGCAATCTTCGGACCTCGTTCAGAAACGATCAAGGGGCAAATGAAAGATATCATCGATGGAAAAAGGCCTCGTAAAGTAGAAGCATCTCCTGAAGTGGGTGTGGAAAAGCAAATCGAGGATGTCGTCCCGAAACCTTTACGGACGGATGAAGTTTCCGAGCGCTTTGTTTCTCCTATTAAAGGGGAATTAAAACCGATCACGGAAGTGCCTGATGCAGTCTTTGCTGAAAAAATGATGGGTGATGGATTTGCCATTGTGCCTGAGGAAGGGTTGGTTGTTTCTCCTGTAGACGGTACGATCGTTAACCTATTCCCGACTAAACATGCAATAGGTATCGTTTCCGAAGCTGGTCGTGAAATCTTGATACATGTCGGGATCGATACAGTTAAGTTAGAAGGCAAAGGTTTCGAAGCACTAGTCTCTCAAGGAGATAAAGTGACAAGCGGACAGCCATTGCTCAAAGTTGATATAGAGTATGTCAAAAACAATGCCAGCTCTATCATTACGCCAATCGTCTTTACTAACCTTTCCGAAGGTGAAAGTGTGAAGATCGAAAAGGCCGGAAATGTAGATAGAGAAGAAGCGGACGTAATTACCATTAATAAATAATCATTAATAACAGGAGGGTGGCTATAATCAGCTGCCCTCCTGTTTTTGATGTTTCAATGGCAGGGTCCGGCTTCTATAGAAAGAAAGTGGTGTATATATAGAAGAAGTTGGCTCATGAAAAAATGAAGTGAATTTTAAAAGATTGCATTGACTTATCTAAATGCAAGTGCTAATATATTAAATACACCGCTTGAGACAAAAAAGACAAACAAGTAAATGATAACTTGTTGTTGACTTTATGTTTGAAGGGTGTTAGACTAATTAAGTCGCTAAAAAGCGATGAAAAATATTGCTCTTTGAAAACTGAACAAAACAAAGCGCCAACGTTAAATTTTAAGTGAGCACACACTATCAAAAAAGCAAATGAGCAAGTCAAACATTTCTTCG